>DATISI010000132.1:0-1779 GCA_035581745.1 Clostridiaceae bacterium | reverse complement strand
GGACCGGAGGCGGGTGGATGCCTTTTTCGACATCCAGCGCCTGACCCAGGACATGTTCCGGGGCGTACGCCCCAAGGACATGGACATTACGGGACTGGAGAAATACGATGCGCTTGAGGAGTCGGACCTCTTCAGGATCTCAATCGTGAGCTTCCAGGTGCTCCACCTCATCGATGAGGGCAACCTGGAGAAGGCGATGGAAAGGATAGCGGGAATCCACAGGGGAATCTGGAAAGCACCGGAAACCTACAGGCTGGACATCCTGCAGTCGGAATTCTTCCTCCAGGTCTATGGCCGGAAGGCTGGTGATGAAGCGGATGAGCTCTTCCTGGTCCTGGAACGGTACCTGATGATGAAGCATACCAGTGACGC
This sequence comes from Clostridiaceae bacterium, assembly GCA_035581745.1. Taxonomy (GTDB): domain Bacteria; phylum Bacillota; class Clostridia; order Clostridiales; family Clostridiaceae; genus Youngiibacter. The sequence continues at coordinate 1,407 of DATISI010000132.1, read as the reverse complement.
CTGGCTTGCCCTTGGCGCATACTATCTGTACATCAGGGAAGACCGTGAAGCGGCCCTTGATTTTTTGAAGAAGGCGAAGGATGCCGCAGCCACCTCCCCATTCAGGGGCGCGGCGGAGGGCGATATGGTGTATATCCGTAAGCTCATGGAGGAAGTAATGACGGAGCCGCCAGGCGAAGATAAGGGTAGTCCTGGTAAGGACATCGAGAGGACAGGAAGGGATCCCGACAGTGCAGAGAGGGATACGGACAGCACAGGCAGGGGATGAAACTGCCATGGAATATTTTTCAGGAACAGGCTTGACTCTCCTGTCAGGGGAGACCTTATGATGGTCATGACAGGAAAGAATGCAGGAAAACTGGAAGAATGGAAAAGGAAAGGGGGAGAAGGGATGTTCCAGATTGGCGAGTTCTCGAAGATGGGAAAGACAACGATCAAGACCCTGAGATACTATGAGGAGACTGGTCTTCTCAAACCTGAAAAGGTGGACAGGGAGACGGGCTACCGTTTCTATACCACGGAACAGCTCATCCTCCTTCACCGGATCCTTTCCCTTCGCCAGGTGGGACTGTCCATCGCGGAAATCGCGATCATCCTTTCCGGAGGGGATGAGGAAGAGATCCTGGACCGGAGGAAGTCTGAAATCCAGTCCGAACTCCGGGAGGCGAAGGACCAGCTTTCCCGCATCGAATTCATCCTGTCAGGAAGAGAGGAGGAAAGAATGATGGAATATCAGGCAAGGATCAAGGAACTACCCGATGGCATCGTCTACTGCAAGACGCTGACGGTACCCAACTATGACGCCTATTTCGAGGTGATCCCCGCAATCGGGGAAGAGGTCACGAAGGCGAATCCAGGTCTCAAGTGCAGCGTTCCGGAGTACAGCTTCATCGTCTATCTTGACGGAGAATACCGCGACCAGAACATGAACATCGAATACTGTGAGGCTGTGGAGGATTTCGGTGTAGAGACAGACACCATCACCTTCAGGAGACTGGAGCCTGTCACGGCGGTCACCGTGCTGCACAAGGGTCCGTACAGCGGACTCTCCCAGGCTTACGCCTTCGCGTTCAAGTGGATCGAGGAGAACGGGTATGAGCGGGCGGACAATCCAAGGGAGAGCTATATCGATGGAATCTGGAACAAGGAGAGCGAAGAGGACTGGCTGACAGAGCTGCAGATCCCGGTCGCGAAGAAAAGGTGAGCAGAGATACGCTGAAGGGAAAGATGACGGTGTGATGCGAAGATGGACGGAATGCCCAGGACGGAAAACGCAAAGCCTTACTGATGCAGACCTGCACAGGATAGGAAGCTGATCACCAGGGGATAGGGAAAGGACGACAGCGCTCAGGGAATGGACTGATGCGATGTCGTCCTTTTGATTCGATGAGGAAGAGACCGGATGGC
>DATISI010000131.1:0-3901 GCA_035581745.1 Clostridiaceae bacterium | reverse complement strand
ATCATCGAGGAAGAGACATGGTATAAGGAAGTGAAACCGGAATTCGTGAAATGGGACCGGAGGATCGGGACCTATGACACGTACCTGGACAAGATCGCGACCCTCTATACCCAGGCGATCAAGGGCTACCATAAATCCTTCATCGAGCATATCGTCAAGAAGGTGGTCAATGAGAAGGGGGCACGTGCATACGTGTTCACCAGGGAGCGGATCAAATGGCACAAGGAACAGGGCCATAAGATCATCACCATCTCAGGAAGCCCAGTGGAGCTGGTGCGGGAGATGGCGGAGCTGTATGGCTTCGATGACTATATGGGTTCCTATTACGTCATCGGCGAGGATGACACCTACACCGGAGAAGTGGTTCCCATGTGGGACAGCCGCTCGAAGAATGTCGCCGTCCTCCACATGCGGGACAAATACGACCTTGACCTCAGCAAGTGCTACGCCTACGGTGACACCGCAGGCGATTTCGCCATGATGAGACTGGTAGGCCATCCGATCCTGGTCAATCCGACCAGGGAACTGATCAATCTGGTTACGGAATGTGAGGACATCAAGAAACGGGCGAAGATCACGGTCGAGCGCAAGGATGTCATCTATAACATCCCCTTCGATACCCTGAACATCATCGAGAAGGACATCATCTACGATGTTCCTGTGATTCCCGAAGAGGGACTTAACCCTGACAAATAGACCAAGTATAAGGAGGTGAAAAATGTTAAGGAAAGAACAGATCATCCCCATGGACAAATGCATGGACAATGTGCTCCTGAAGATCGGGGACGAGGACATCATCGACCGAAGCATCTTCTTCGACCTTGAACACTATCTGTACAAGAAACCCATCTGTATCGGTGTCTTTGGTGCGGCGGTCTATGACCCCGAGAGCCAGGCGCTGGTGTCGACACAGTACATGATCGAGAACAAGAAGGATGCGGAAGAGATCCTGTACCTCGCAGAGGATTATTTCCTCCGGATGAAGAAGGAGGGAAAGGACAACATCGTGACGTTCTCCGGGAACAACGACTTCACGGTCATCAACCATCTCTTCAACAAGCATGAGATCGACATGACCTTCGACGACCTCTTCAGGAAAGTCGATCTGCAGAAGGAGTACGAGAAGAAGTTCAAGAAGAACATCGGGCTCAAAAACCTGGAAAGGCTTTTCTCCATCAAACGGGAAGGCGAAGTCATCTCGGGAGCGACGCTCGCGAAGACCTTCTCGAGGATCATGAAGGACAGGGACTACATCCACCGCATGCCTGCCGAAAAGGTGCACAAGATTCTCGTCTACAACGAACAGGACGTCGTGAACCTAGCCAGGATCATGAACCACTGGGAAGCTGTGGACATCACCGATGTGCTCACCCTGGAAGGGATCATCCTCGAAGAGAAGATGCGAAGGCTTGAAGCCCTCCAGCGGGAAGAGGAACTGAGACAGAGGCTCCTCGAGAATGAAGAGGAACTGCTCAAGGACATGGACACGTTCGATGACATGACCGACATGCATGGAAAACTCAATATTGATCCACTGGGGCAGTAGGCTCCGGGGAAAATATAAAACCTGTGATGCGAAATCGCAGGTTTTATATTTTCCGAAGAAGGGAAATGTGGAATCCATGAATCAACCTTTTGAGGGGAGCGATCAGGAATCCATGAATCAGCCCTTTGAGGGAAGCAATCCGGAAGGCAGGAGACATGTCTTTCGCAGTCCGGTGATGAATGTTGCAAAAATATCAGCCTTCAGCCATAATAAGGGAAGAGAATAATATGATTGAAAGCATCGCATGGCGATGAGGGATAAGAGGTGGACTGTGTTTACTCCTGTTAAAAGCGCAAAAGTATATGAACAAGTGATCGACCAGATCAAGAATATGATCACGAGCGGGGAACTGAAGAAAGGGGACAAGCTTCCTCCGGAGCGTGAGCTCGTGGAGAAGTTCGAGGTTAGCCGGACCTCCATCCGCGAAGCCCTCCGTGCCCTCCAGATCATCGGCCTCATCGAGTGCCGACAGGGTGGAGGGAACTATATCCGGGAAAGCTTCGAGGACAACCTTATCGAGCCGCTTTCCCTGATGTTCGTCCTACAGGAGAGCAGGAAAGAGGAAATCCTCGAACTGAGGAAGGTCCTTGAAGTGGAGACCGTCTCCCTCGCGGCGGAGAAGATTACCGACGAGGAACTTCAGGAGCAGAAGCGGATCATCACCGAGATGAAGGGGAATCCCAATGAGGAGTACAATGTCCGTCTGGACAGTGAATTCCATTACCTCATCGCTAAGGCGTCCCGGAACTACCTCATCATCAGTATCCTCACGGCGGTATCCTCGCTTATGGACTCCTTCATCAAGGAAGCCAGGGAAGCCATCCTCATGAAGGATGAGAACAAGGAAACACTGATCGAACACCATGAGGACATCTATGAGGCTATAGCAGCCCGCGACAGCAAGAAAGCCGCGAAGGTCATGGGAAAGCACATGGACCTGATCATCAGACATATGAACTACGAATCCTAAGATATGGAGTCCCGACTGGCATGAAACCATTCGGGGCTTTTTCTATTGGAATCACTTTGACGGGAAAGGATGACGGGCTACGATGTTCATCAACATTGATAAATAATTAACGTAATATGGGGAAGAAATCTGATTATTGACACATCTCCGAACTGTTTGGAAAGGCGAAAAAAGGTAGAGGCATTGATAAATGGGGATTCATGTAAATGTTCTCTGAAATTGTTTACAAAAAATGGCGTTAAAAAATAAACTATGCTTTTTTCCTCGTGAAAGCTATGGTATGCTTTTCTTGTAATTGGTCATACCAATAGACCATAAGACCAAATGAATGGATTGGAATCAGACAAAATTGTAGACTGGGGGTCACACAATGAAGATCTTAAGACAGGTAGTCATCATCCTGGCCATCCTTCTCCTCGGTGAAGGAATACGGCTCGCGACCGGCATCACAATTCCCGGTACGGTAATCGGCATGGTCCTCCTCTTCATCGCACTGATGACGAAGCTGATCAGTCTGGACCAGATTGAACAGGTCTCGAAATTCCTTCTGGACCATCTGGCGTTTCTCTTCGTGCCTGCAGGCGTAGGTCTCATCAACAGCCTTGATGTCATCGGAAGTTCCTGGCTGCCCATCCTGGTCATTGTGCTTGTCTCCACAGTCATCGTCATCGGGGTCACCGGCTGGACAGTCCAGCTGCTCAAAAGGAGTGGATTTTAATGAAAGCATGGATGGATACGGCGAATTTCGGCATCATCCTTTCCCTTGCGGCATTCGAGATTGGAATCCTCATCAACAGGAAGACAAGGAGTGCCCTGCTTAATCCACTGCTTCTGGCAATCATCTTCGTGATTGGCATCCTGCTCACCTTCCACATCCCCATCGAATCCTATAACAAGGGGGGAAGCTTCATCCTGTTCTTCCTCGGACCGGCTACCGTAGTCCTTGCGGTGCCATTGTTCAAACAGATCGAACTCCTGAAGAAGAACATCATCCCGATCCTTGGGGGGATCACGGTAGGAAGCATCGCCTCGATCTCAAGTGTCGTGCTCCTGTCCAGACTCTTCCATGTCGACCTCAGTGTGGCTGTGTCCATGCTGCCGAAGTCGGTGACGACGGCAATCGGTATGGAAATCTCGAAACAGATTGGAGGAATCACCTCCCTGTCTGTTGCAGTCATCGTCCTGACCGGAATCTCCGGAGCAGTCATCGGACCTGCGGTATGCAGGCTGCTAAAGATCAGGGATGAGGTCGCTGTAGGCGTCTCCATTGGAACCGCCTCACATGCGGTAGGCACCTCCAAAGCCATGGAGCTTGGAGAGACACAGGGTGCCATGAGCGGACTGTCCATCGGCATCGCAGGCCTGATCACCGTCATCCTGGTCCC
>DATISI010000130.1:0-8150 GCA_035581745.1 Clostridiaceae bacterium | reverse complement strand
CAGGAGAGACGATTGAGGACAAGATGTAGGGTTGACAGTCAGGCGGCGAAAGATAAAGGCAAGGTTGACGTTAAAGCAGCGACGAGGCAATGGCAATTAGGACGATTAGGCAGCGACTAGGCAGTGTGTTCTCAAAGTGGAATTGTTGGATCTGTGTGCCATGGATATCCCCGATATCCATACAAGGAGAGTATGAGAATGAGACTAATAAATGAAGCCGTACATGATTTGTTTTCCAATGGGAATCATCTATATTTCCAGATATCCGGACCGCATGAGAAGGACACCAGCTACGTCAGGCTCAATGAGAAGGCGTCTGAGTCCATCACGAAGGATGAGTATTTCAAAGGCCTTTATGGAGAGAAATACAAATTCATCATGCATTATATGAAAGAGAACCCATCATCGAGTTCATTCGGGGAGGATGGGTCGGTCTATGTCTGCCCCCATCAGGAATCTGTCATCTACAAATTCGACAGGAATGGTTCCCTGGTCAGGAAGTACCATGAGATGAGGAAGACAGACAACATCTTCGACATCTCGGTCCAGGGAGAGAGCATCTGGTGCGTGTATACCAGCACGCATACCGTCAAACGATTCTCCCTCAGGGATGGGAAAGAAGAGCTCACCCTTTCAGAAGGACATCCGGGAGGACGGAAGGGGACGGTGTTCACCTATCCGGAGAGCATCATCTTCCATGACGATACGGCATTCATCGCCGACAGGGGCAACAAACGGATCGCGAGGACGGACCTCTCCACCATGAAGACAGAAAGCTATATGGAGATGCCGGAACCGGTATACAGGTATGAAAGACTGGGCAGTCTCGAGTATGTCCTCATGAACGCGGACCTGTACGAGCTGCAGCCGGGGCACGGGGAAGGCTAGGACGTATCCCAGGGGATCACGAGATGGAGATCTTAGCTTGGACATGCTTGGGGTCATCTGGCACCCGGTTGTGGCATGACTGCTCAAAGTGGCTTCAAAAGATGCTTTGACTGTACTATAATTCTTCATGGAGTCCATCCTAGCTGATTTTTAGTTTGTTCGCACTAACTATTCCAAATCAACTCTGGGTGTGACTCCATCTTATTTTGTCACTTGCCCACGAAAAAATTCTAGTACCCAAAAAAAAGAAGTGCTGCAGACAGACCCTTGTTCAAAAGGTCTTTCTGCAGCACTTCCTGATTTCCTGTCATTTGTATGTATAATAGAAAACCCAGGGAACTGATTCCCTGGGTTTTCTAAAGGATTGCTCTCTTACGTGACGTAAGAGAGGTCATCCCAAGTTATATTGCACGTTCAACTTTACCAGAACGAAGACATCTTGTACAAACTACAACTCTAGTTGGAGTTCCGTCAACAATAGCTCTTACTTTCTGTAAATTAGGTGCCCACTTCCTTAAGTTCTGTCTGTGTGAGTGTGAGTATGATACTCCTGATATAACACCCTTGCTGCAAATTTCGCATTTTCTTGCCATTAGATTCACACCTCCTCCGAAAGAGTCTTTCATAAATCGAAACTATTACGATATCGATTAGAACAAATAATATTCTAACATGAAAAACGGCTTCAATGCAAGATAATTTTCGTATACTTCATTTAATATTGAAGTTACAATAGAAATATAATATGATATAAGATATGGATTCAATCAAGGAGGAGAGAAAATGATAGGGTTATCGAACAGCAATGGGAATATCACATATTCGGACGAGGTCATTGCAAAGGTTGTAGGACTTTCAACCATGGAATGCTACGGAGTCGTGGGTATGGCCTCCAAAAACACGGCTGACGGGCTTTGGGAACTGATCAAGATCGAGCATCTCAACAAGGGTGTCAAAATCAATTTCAAGAACAACGAGCTGACCATAGACCTGTTCGTCGTCGTGGAGTATGGGACCAAGATTTCCGTCATCGCGAACAACATCATCCAGAAGGTAAGATATAATGTGGAGAACTACACCGGCCTGACCGTAAGCAACATCACGGTGAATATCGAAGGCGTCCGCTTCTAGGAAACAGGACAGGAATCTGTAATTCTTAAGAAAGTATGAAGGTTTTGTCTGATTTCCGTTTATAAAGCGGATTCTTGTTGAATATATTTCGGTGAAGGTTAAAATATTGTTGTCACACTAAAATATTCGACTGCATTTTTAGAACTGATTAAGTAAATGGTTGGACTGGCATCTTGTTGTCCATAAATTTTACGGGAGGGTATTATTAAATGAAATATAATAAGATTAATGGACAGCATTTCTTGAATATGGTCATGAATGGTAGCGCGAGACTGGAGGATGAGAAGGCCTATGTGGATTCTCTGAACGTCTTCCCGGTACCGGATGGCGATACGGGAACAAACATGTCCATGACATTCCGTGCTGCGGTGAAGGAGATCGAGAACTCCAAATCCACCCATATCGGGGAAGTCTCGAAGATCCTGGCCAAGGGAGCGCTCATGGGTGCCCGTGGGAATTCTGGCGTCATCCTGTCGCAGATTTTCAGAGGGATTGCAAAAGGTCTTGAGGGCAAGGCCGAGGTCAATCCGTTCGAACTCACCCTTAGCCTGATAGAAGGTTCCAAATCAGCCTACAGGGCGGTCATGAGACCTACAGAGGGAACAATCCTCACCGTGATCCGGGAAGTCGGGGAGAAGGCTGTGGACATCCACACCGATGACTGTACGGAGCTGATGGGGAAGATCGTAGAGATCGCAAGCGATACACTGGAAAGGACACCGGAGATGCTGCCACAGCTCAAGGCGGCAAAGGTAGTGGATTCAGGCGGAATGGGGTTGGTGATCATCTTGAAGGGAATGTTTGAAGCGCTCAGCGGAAATATGGTCGTACGTACAGCTGGTCAGGGGATGGCTCCTGCTGAGGAGTACATCGCAGCCAGGGACACCCATACCGAAATCACTTTCGGGTACTGCACAGAATTCATCATCCTGTCAGAACCGGACAAGGGAACCTTCAAGGATTACCTCGAGACCATGGGCGATTCCATCGTCTATGTCGGTTTCGACGACATCATCAAGGTCCATATCCACACGGACAATCCAGGCCTCGTCCTTGCTGAAGCCGCAAAACTTGGCGAACTCACCAAGATCAAGATCGAGAACATGAGGGAGCAGCACAGGAACCTCCAGGATGTTCCCGAGACGATGGACCATGGAACAGGAATGCATGAACTGCTGAAAGAGCAGAAGCTGGCTGAGCCAGAAGTGATCGAGATGAAGAAGTACGGATTCATCTCCGTATCCATGGGAGACGGGATCAAGGAAGCTTTCCTTGACCTTGGGGCAGACGTCATCATCGAGGGCGGACAGACCATGAACCCTTCGACACAGGACATCGTGAAGGCGATTGAAAGCCTCAATGCCGAACATATCTTCATCCTTCCGAACAACAAGAACATCATCATGTCCGCGAACCAGGCGAAGGAGATTTCTGAGAAGGATGTCCATGTCATCGGATCCAAGACGATTCCACAGGGGATCACAGCGATGACCGCCTTCAATCCGGAACTCTCCATAGAGAAGAACCTGGATGCCCTGAACACCAGCCTTAAGCAGGTGAAGTCAGGAGCGGTCACATTCGCAGTAAGGGATACCGAGATTGAGGGTGTGGAGATCAAGCAGGGGGATTACCTGGGACTTCTCGACAACAAGATCAAGGAAGTGAAAAGGGACCTCTATGAACTCACCGGAGACCTGATTGAAAAGATGGTGGATGAGGACAGCTCATCCCTGACAATCTTCTACGGATGCGATATCAAGGAAGATGAATTCAATGAATTCGTCGCAGGTCTTGAGGAAAAATATGGGGACATCGATGTGATGAGCCTGGCTGGCAAGCAGCCGCTTTACTACTTCATCATCTCAGTAGAGTAAGAGGAAGGCCAGTGGCCTTCCTCTTTTTTAGACAAGGAGCGCTTATGGATATCAATGATTCCGTCTCCACCCTGAAGGGCGTGGGAGAGAAAACCGCACAGAATCTCGTGAACATGGGCATCCGGACCATCCTGGACCTCATGCTGTATTTCCCGAGGTCCTACGAAAAACTGAATGAGGCGGACGTGTCCTTCTTCAACGGTGTGGACAAGGCCGTCCTCAAAGCGACAATGCTGAAACTTTCAAGGCCAGTACGGTTCAAAGCCCGCTCCACCATGGTGACGGGCTATTTCTCGTCGGACTTTGGCGAAGTGAAGGCGACCTGGTTCAACATGCCTTATGTGGGTGGAAACTTCAAGGTAGGAGAGACTTATGAGCTCGTAGGGAAATTCCTGAAGAAGGGGAAGTATCTCGAGGTCATCAACCCGGTGACAAGCAAGGGGGATGAGGGGATCGTCCCGAAATATCCTCTGGCGGAGAAAGTGACGGACCACCTTCTGCGGAAACTGGTGAGGCAGGTCTTCGACCGGATGCGGATCAACGAGAACCTGCCAGAGGATATCATCCGTGAAGAATCCCTGATGTCCCTGGACGAGGCGATCCGGAACCTCCATTTTCCGGGTGAGGAGGATACGCTTCGGGAAGCGCTCCGAAGGATCAAGTTCCAGGAACTCTTCGCGTATTCCCTGAAGATCATGATCGCAAGGAAACGGCGACAGGGGTCGAAGGATGGCATCTCCTTCCGGATGAGCCCAAGGCTCACTGACCTGAAGGCAGCCATCCCGTATGAACTTACAGCTGCGCAGTCCAGAAGCATCCGGGAGATCCTCCTGGATTCCAAGAAGCCCTATCCCATGAACCGGCTGCTCCAGGGAGATGTCGGATCCGGTAAGACCGTTGTCGCGCTCATCACCCTCTTCAATGCGGTGGAGAACGGATACCAGGGAGCCTTCATGGTGCCGACGGAAATCCTGGCCAGCCAGCATCTCATCGAGGCAAGGAAGCTCCTTGCGGATTTCGGTATCCAGATCGAACTGCTCACCGGTTCCACGAAGAAAAAGGAAAGGGACAGGATCCTTGCTGACCTTGAGGCCGGGAAACCCATGCTCATCATCGGGACACATGCCCTCATCGAGGACGATGTCGTGATCCGAAGGCTGGGCTTTGTCGTGACCGACGAGCAGCATCGCTTCGGGGTGAACCAGCGGGCCCGGCTCATGAACAAGAATGTGGAGGCGGATGTCCTGGTCATGTCGGCGACACCGATTCCCCGGACCATGGCGCTCACCCTCTACTCCGACCTCGATATCTCGGTCATCGACGAACTGCCGCCTGGACGAAAGAACATCCAGACCCTCCTATTTTCACAGAACAAAAGGGCAGCGTGTTACGGGAAAATCCGTGAAGAGATCGAGAAGGGAAGGCAGGCCTATGTGGTCACCCCCCTCATCGAGGAGGATGAGGAATCCGAGGTCAATTCCGTGGAAGGGCTGTATAAAGAGCTGAAGGACGGTTATCTAGAGGGTATACCGATAGGTATCCTCCATGGTAGAATGTCCTCAAGGGATAAAGAGAAAGTGATGAAGGAGTTCAACGAAGACAGGATCAAGGTCCTGGTCTCCACCACGGTCATCGAAGTCGGTGTCAATGTGAGGAACGCCAGCGTCATGCTCATCGAGAATGCGGAACGTTTCGGCCTGGCCCAGCTCCATCAGCTGAGGGGAAGGGTCGGACGTGGAGAATACCAGTCCTACTGTATCATGGTCGCCAGCATCAGTTCCGAGGAGACGAGGATGAGGCTCGAGACGCTCGTGAAGAGCAACGACGGCTTCTTCATCGCGGAGGAAGACCTGAGGCAGCGAGGGACAGGACAGCTGTTCGGAATGAACCAGAGCGGGAGCTCCGGACTGTCCGTATCTGACTTCTCACGGGATTATGAGATCTTCCTTGCGGCGAACAGGTTCGCGAAGCGGGTGTTCACAGGAGAGAAGGAAGAGGATTTGAAGGTGAAGGAAGAATTCACAAAGAGACTTGAAGAGAATTTGAGCTATATCTGCTTGAATTAATCTAGGAGGAAGTTATGAGGATAATAGCAGGAAAGGCGAAGGGCAGAAAACTCCTGTCGCCACAGAACCAGGGAAGGAAAGTGGAGAAAGGGGACCTTCATGCGACGAGGCCCACACTGGACCGTGTGAAGGAAGCCATGTTCAATATCATCAGTATGAAAATACCGGAATCATCGGTGCTCGACATGTTCGCAGGTACAGGAAGCCTGGGACTGGAATCAGCTTCGAGAGGGGCCTCTAAGGTGATCCTCATCGAAAAAATGAGGGAAAGCTATGAATTCCTGCTCCAGAACATCGAATATCTCGGATTCTCCGATGTTGCAGAAGCAGTTTTCACAGATGCGTATAATTATTCGAGGATATTGAGCAGCAAAGGTGAAAAGTTTGATATAATATTTGTAGACCCTCCCTATTTGAACAATATGGTGAGGAGTGCTGTCGACCTGATTGAGGAGCTTGGGCTCCTGACGGATGACGGCGTCATCGTCGCAAAGTATGACAGCAATGAAGAGGTCTACGAGCCACAGGGGCTCCTGGAACTCGTGGACAAGAGGAAGTATGGGAAGACCATCCTTGGATTCTATCAGCTGAAAGAGGTGAAGTGATGAGGATCGCGGTATATCCGGGCAGCTTCGACCCCCTGACACTGGGACATCTGGACATCATCCTGAGAGGAGCCAAGGTGTTCGACAAGGTCATCGTGGCTGTGCTCAGCAACATCCAGAAGAACAGCTTGTTCACGGTTGAAGAAAGATTGGGCATGATCAATAAAGTCCTGGGTAAATATGATAATATTGAAGTGCGGAGCTTTGAAGGCCTTCTCGTGGATTTCATGGAGGAAGCCGGAGCAGGAATCATCCTGAAGGGGCTGCGGGCGGTCTCGGATTTCGATTACGAACTCCAGATGGCGCATATCAACAAGGAACTGTCCAAAGACGTGGAGACGGTACTCATGATGACGAACCCGAAATACTCGTATATCAGTTCTTCAAACATCAAGCAGATCGTCCATTTCAATGGCGACATTACGAATTTTGTTCCTGAAGAGATTTTAGACGAGATATATATAAAAGCGGAGAGGAAGAGGAGGAAATAGAGGATGAATGAAAGCTACGAAACCACATCAAGACGAATAGAGATGACCAGCCTCGTTGAAGTGCTGCAGGAAATCGTCGAGGATGGACAGAAGGTCATTTTCAGCAAGAAGGTGCTTGTCGACAAGGATGAAGTCACAGCCATCCTGGATGAGATCATCCAGGCGATTCCGGAAGACCTGAGGACTGCCCAGTGGGTGCTCACAGAGAAAGACAGGATCCTCACTGAAGCAAGATCGGAGTATGAGCGGTCCAAAGCCGAAGTCGCGGAACTCATGAAGGCGAAGCTTGACAACCATGATATCGTCAAGGAAGCGGAATTGAGAGCCAAGGAAATCATCGCAAAGGCTCAGACCGACGCGAAGATGGTCAGACTATCCGCAAGGGATTACGCGGACAATCTCCTTTCCGACCTGGAGAAAGAGATCGAATCCAAGAACGGCGAGATGATGCTGAACCTCAAGAAACTCTTCGAAGGATTCGTTTCGGATTACAACAAGGATTTCGTGGGAACCGCGGAAGTCATCAGGAACAACATCAAAGAATTGAGAGATATGAAATAGGACCGGCAGCCGACGAATCCGAAAGACCCGGATCCAGATGGGAAACGATAAAGATGGGAATCAGAATAAGCCTCTACAGTCTTATCCAGGGGATAAGGGTGTAGAGGCTTATTCCATCAGGGAATCATAGTGCTGACCACCCTGTCGCTCCAGGTCGGGCTCGAGAAGGTCTCACGGAGACGGGTTACCGTATCGTAGTCATCTCCGGATAGAATCCCGGGTAGTCAGCGGTGGGGTCATAATTACGATTGAGGAGGCTGTAGACCTGCGAGGCCTTTGTGTCCAGGACCTCGAACGCATCAAGCTCCTTCTCATAGTTATGGGTGACACGGATCTCCGTCTTCTTCCGGATGCTCGCAAGGATCTCGTTGCCTTTGGCGTTCGCCGCAAGGATCTTGACCTTCGGTACAGGTGTATTGCGGAGCGCGGAAAGGTCATGGTTGTCAAATCCCAGCAGGAACTGGATAAGGAGCCTGGAAATCCTCGTATGGGTATAACGTTTCGTCTTGATCAGGTCGAGGAACTCGAAGATGC
>DATISI010000129.1:0-2240 GCA_035581745.1 Clostridiaceae bacterium | reverse complement strand
TGTTTTTAGACGCTTCTGGTCGATGACAGGACTGTATTCCTGAATGCGAATAGCCCGAAGATGAACCTGGAAGGCTGTCTTCTCATCATGCTATGGAACTAATGGTATAATATGGGTAAACCATATGCTTCCAGATCAGGACACGGAAAAAAGTCGGGCGGATTTCAAGCGTGGCCGGAGAACTGACGAAGATGAATGGGATTGCGGTAGTCCCACAATAGAAAGATGAGGAGGTGTAATCATGCTTAATAAGAAAGACAGCGATATGGGCGACGTGAAGATCATCAGGAAAATTGATGACCTTCCGGAATTGAAACAGGCGCTTATCGAAGAATTCGACCTCAAGGACCATCAGCAGATTTCCCGGTATGGCCTGCTCCTGGCACAGCATGTCCTGGATCTGACCCGGATCGAGCCTGATGAGGCGATCCAGGCCTGTTTTGATGTCAATCGAAGATGGCAGGAAGGAAAGGCGAGATTCCAGGAGGCCCGGAATGTCGCTTTCAGGCTCCACACCTTGGCCCGTGAGGAAAAGGACCCGATAAAAGTGAAGGTCTTAAGGGTGCTTGGCCAGGTTGCAGCCACGCCGCATGTGAAGAGACATGCCCTGATCGCTTCCGATTATGCCATCACTTTGATCAATCTCATGCATCCTAAAGATATGGAGGAAGTCAGGAAAGAAAGGGAAATCCAGATTGGATTGATGAAAAGTGTATAAAGATGTGCGTTGAACTGACTATGGACACGAGTGGGTCTAGACCTGCCCTTATGCCCAGTCCTCCTGTCGAAAGATTTCATGAAGGCTTTTCATGTAAAGTACTATCGGTCACTCCAGTGCTCCCGTATAATAGAACCATGCCAAAAGCATAGGCAATGGGATGACCACGGCCTTTCAGCGATTGTCTGGAAGGTTCAGGGATGCAGACCTGAAGATGCTGGCAATAGAATCACCGTAGGGGGTAACGCATGAATCCAGGTCAGGAACAGTTTTTAAACTATATCATCGAAAGGTCAGAGGGGGACAAAGCAGAAGAAATCAGGTCATACCTGATGGAGAGCTTCAAGAAGCAGGCTGAAGGAACCTATACAGGAGAAGATGCGATGAAGTCCATCCCCGTGATCCTTGGCTTTCTGAAGCCGGAACATGTGGAAGAGGTGCAGGGTGTCATGAAGCAGTTCGCGTCGAATCCAAGGGCGTAACGAAGTGCGCAAGCGTAACGGATTACGCTTGAGAACAGGCTCCACTGAAGGATGACGATGTCATGTCCATTCTCATGAAGTCTGAAGGGGTCTGGTCATGGGATGACCAGACTCTTTTGCATCACGAGGTCTTCTATATGACAGGACATCGAAGGATGTAGACTGAAATGGAACTATGCTATAATAAGGGAAAGTAAAAAATAAGAGATACGAGGTGGAACATGAGAATAGCAGTAGATGGCATGGGTGGCGATTTTGCGCCTGTCGAAGTCGTTCATGGCTGTGTCCTTGCAGTGCAGGAATATGGCGTCGAGGTGACAATCACAGGCCCGAAGGAAGTCATCGAGAAAGAACTCTCGAAATATGAATTCGACCGTTCGAAGATTGATATCCTTGATGCAAGGGAGGTCATTTCCCTGGAGGAGGCTCCGGTCATGGCCATGAGACGGAAGAAGGATTCCTCGCTCAGACGTGCCTTCGACCTCGTCAAGGAAAAGAAGGCGGATGCGGTGGTCTCGGCAGGGTCTACAGGCGCGCTGCTTGCGGGCGGACTCCTCGTCATCGGCAGGATCAAGGGGATCGACAGGGCAGCCCTGGCGGCCCTTATTCCGGGGAAGAACGGGCATTTCATGCTCCTTGACCTCGGTGCGAACGCGGACATCAAACCCCAGAACCTCGTGGAGTTCGCGAAGATGGGCAGGGTATACTTCGAATCCGTCCTGGGCTACATCAAGCCCAAGGTTGGCCTGGTGAACATCGGGGCAGAGGAAGAGAAGGGCAACGAGCTGACCAAGGCGGGCTATCAGCTGCTGAAGGCGGACAAGACGATCAATTTCATCGGAAACGTGGAACCAAGGGAGATCACGGATGGCGATGTCCAGATCCTGGTCTGCGACGGCTTCACGGGCAATACCATCCTGAAGATGTACGAGGGCGTTGTGAAGAACCTCATGTCCATGATCAAGGAGGCCATGCTCTCCACCCCAAGAGGAAAGGTCGGCGCACTGCTGGTCAAGCCTGCACTGAAGGAGTTCCTGAAG
>DATISI010000128.1:0-4112 GCA_035581745.1 Clostridiaceae bacterium | reverse complement strand
AAGGAAGTCGAAGTAGTAGACCCGTTTCCTGTGCGTCAGCAGCTTGATGAGGTATGCCCTCACAAATGCGACATACCACCAGAAGATGGAGGGACGTCCTGGGGAACCGAAAAGCTTACTCCAGTCCTCGCCGAACATATGCTGGAACATGCCTTCCGCATGTACTGCCGTTTCCCGCTCATCCCAATTCTTCACCGCCATGAGCACCGCCTCATAACGCCGCTTCTCCACTTTCGTGTCCGCGGTGCCAAGGAGGAGGATCTGCTGGATGACCAGAGAGAGGTCCTCGATGCACTCCTCCTGGTGGCGGACGTAGTAATCCTGGATCAGCTTTGAGAGTTCCGCGAAATGCGGATTCCGGTCGTCCGTGAGTTCCCTGACCACATTGACGAAGGGGTCCTTCTCGATGACCGACGTGATGTCGATGCCGTCGGTCCGGAGGAAATAGACATAGCCTGTCCTGTCCGTCTTCCTCTTCTCATACTCGTAACGGTTCTTCGGGCTGCACGCGAAGAACAGGGCCACCAGTGGGGAGAAGGAGATATCGACAAGGTTAGTCGGGATGCCGTAATGCTGGGCAAACGCCATGAAGTTCGTCCGCTCCATGTCCGAAAGGACATGGGAGGTCTCGTAGTAGTAGTCCTTGATCATCTTCTCATAAGGGTACTCCTTCGCGCTGTCCTGGGTTCCGTCATAAGGACGGATGGCGGAGGAAGTACGTTCATAATAGAGGGCGGATTCTCCCCGGTACGAGTACCGGTCGGAGGGCAGGGTGTTGATGAGGTCGATGAACTGGGACAGGTTCGAGATTTCCACGATCCTGTGGCTCTCCATATATTTCCGCTCTTTCTCATCCAAGTGTCTCACCTCCTCAGTTTCAAAGATTCCCTGTAGTATCCGTAACTTCATCGTACCACAACGTCCCTCCCGATATCATATCTCCCACATGAAGGTTGTTAAAGGTATGCAAAGAAAGCGTGAACGCTTCCATCAGGCATTCACGCTTATCTTCATTCATGCTTCTCTTCAATCCTAATACTTTAGGAATGTCATCTCTCCATTCTGGAACTTCTTGCACTGGGGCCTTGCAGGACAAACAACGCATGGCCGGGAGAGCTTGTCCGCCCGATAGAAAAGGGCATCGAAGGGTCTGGCCGCATCACTGATGCGATGATTTCCGATGGCTGACAGGATCAGGTCCTTTTCTTCCCTATCATAACCATACTTTTCCAGGAAACCTTCCGCGATTCGCCGGCTCTCCACCGCATGGTCCGCTCCGGTGTCATACTCCACCCATCTGCCGAGGTCATGGAGGATCCCAGCGGTATAGATGAGCTCCTTTTCAATCTGGTGATTCTCCTCCAGGCTGAGGATATAGGCGATCCTCGCGACGTCGAGAAAATGCGCCAGGTCATGGTGGCAGAAGATGCGGATTTTCTCCCTCTCCTCGATCCGGGCGACATGCGCTCTGAAAGATTCATCCTGCAAGATCCTGTTAAAGCGGTCCATGGAACGCCTCCAGCCTTGTGACCTCTTTCTCATCGACTTTGGAGACAAGTTCGCTCAGTGCCTCGTTTCCAATCTTGAGGTCCTCTGCGATCTCCTGAAGGGGAATGAGGACGAAGGCCCTCTCCTTCATCTTCGGATGGGGAATGGTCAGCCTGTCTTCATGCATCTCCACATCCCCATAGAGCAGGATGTCCACGTCGATGATCCGGGGGCCGTAGACCCTCGTCTTCACCCGTTTCATCGCCATCTCGATCCCTTGGGTGAAATCGAGGAGGTCGAGTGGCATGAGGTCCGTCTCCCCTTCCAGCGCGATGTTCAGGAATCGGTCCTGGTCCTTGAATCCCCAGGGCTCCGTCTCATAGAGGGCGGACACTTTCCTGACCCTGACCTTCTCTTTCAGGAGCCTTACAGCCTCTTCAAGGTTCGCTTCCCGGTCTCCCATGTTCGAGCCCAGGCTCAGGTAGACCCTCTCCATCTAGACACGCTCCCTTTCGATCTCCACACCGAAGGAATCGAAGATTCCACTTACGGGCGCTTCCGGTTTCCGGATCCTGATCCTCACTTTCTGGACAAGCGGATGTTCTTCGAGTACCCTTCTGCAGATGTTCTCCGCGACGGCCTCAAGAAGGTCATACTGTTCGTCCTGGACCACTTTCCTGATGAGCTCGTATACCTCAGCATAGCTTACAGTGTGCTGAAGGTCGTCGGTCTCCCCGGCTTTGCGGAGGTCCAGGTAAAGGACGCCGTCGACAAAGAATTTCTGTCCCAATACCTTCTCCTCAGGCAGCACGCCGTGCCTCCCGTGGAAGGCCATGTACTCCATGATGATCCTGTCCATCTCCTACCTCCTTACCACCGCATCCGTCATGGCTGCGGCTCTCACATTCTCCCTGACATCGTGGACCCTCACGATATCGACGCCCTGGACGATTCCAAGGACTGTCGTGGCGAGGGTACCCTCCATCCTTTCCTTTGGCGGAAGGTCCAGCACCTTCCCGATCATGGACTTCCTTGATGTTCCCAGAAGGATCGGATAGTCCAGCACCCTGAGCTCGTGGATCCTGCTGAGCAGGGCAAGGTTCTGGTCCGACGTCTTCCCGAACCCGAAGCCGGGATCCAGGATGAGGAGGTCTTTCCGAAGACCATTCTCCTTCGCGATCCCGATGGATTCCCGGAAAAACGCGACCATGGTCTGCACCATGTCCTCTGGATACGCCGTCCCTTCCTGGTTGTGCATGACGATGACCGGCGCATCATACTTCTTCGCCACTTTCGCCATGTCCGTATCGAGCTGGAGCCCCCAGATATCGTTGATGATGTTGGCACCCGCGAGGATGCCCTCTTCCGCCACACTGCTCCTGATGGTGTCGAGGGAGATGAGGATGTCGGATTCCTCCCGGATCCTCCTGATGATGGGGATGACGCGTTCAAGTTCCTCCTCCGCGGTGATCCTCGTATGCCCTGGCCTTGAGGATTCTCCTCCGATATCGAGGATGTCCGCACCATCCAGGATCATCTGCCTGGCATGGTCCATGGCCTTTTCGACGCTCAGGAAATCCCCGCCGTCGGAGAAGGAGTCTGGCGTCATGTTGAGGATGCCCATGATGAGGGTCTTCCTTCCAAGGACCAGCTCCCTTCCCTGGAATTCTATTCTTCTGACTTTGCTCTGGTATCCGATATCCATCAGGCTACCTCCCGTTGTTGATCATGGACAGCACTTCCGCCCTGGATTTCGGGTCTGTCAGGAGCGTCCCGCGCACGGCGGAGGTGACGGTCTTCGACCCTGGCTTCTTGACCCCTCTCATCGTCATGCACATGTGCTCGCCTTCCATGACCACGATGACACCGTAGGGCTGAAGTTTCTTCATGATGATATCCGCAATCTGGGCCGTCAGGCGTTCCTGGAGCTGCGGCTTCTTGGACAGTGTCTCCACCACCCTCGCGAGCTTGCTGAGTCCGGTCAGCCTGCCATTCTTTGGCAGATAGGCCACATGCGCTTTCCCGAAGAACGGGACCAGGAGATGCACGCAGACCGAATAGAAGGGGATGTCCTTCACGAGGACCAGCTCCTCATATTTCTCCTCCTGGAAGTAGATCTCGAGGTGCTTCTCCGGATCTTCATGGAGGCCCGAGAAAATCTCCTCATACATCCTCGCGATCCGTTTCGGTGTATCCAATAGTCCTTCCCTGTCCGGATTCTCACCGACTGCGATAAGAATCTCCCTTACCGCCTTCTCTATCCTTTCATTATCCATCTTCATCATCCTTCTGTACTGTATTCTCTTATTCCCATCTTACTAAATAATGCACGGTTTGTCTGCAAAGGGGTTTGACCTGCCCTTCTTTCCATCCCTAAACAGATTTCCCAGTCATGCTTTCAGAGGTTTCACGACAACAGAAAAGCCAGGATGTCAGGTTTCCCTGTCTGTCCTGGCTGTCTCCATATCTCAGATCCTATTTATTCCTCTGGCTCGAAATCACTCTGAGGCGCGCCGCATAATGGGCATACCCAGTCTACTGGAAGGTCCGTAAAGGAAGTTCCTGGTGCCACACTGTTGTCAGGATCCCCGAGTACTGGATCATAAATATATCCACACACCATA
>DATISI010000127.1:0-2178 GCA_035581745.1 Clostridiaceae bacterium | reverse complement strand
AAGCCCATTTCCTTCAGCTGTTTCAGGAACACCTCCATCACACGGAAGGGGTCCGTTCCACAGACGCCTGCGAGCACCGGCGTGTCCTTCACGACAGGAAGGACCTCGGAAGCCATCTCCACGACAATCTGATTCGCATCTCCATAGGAGAGCAGTCCTGCAAGGGAACCCCTGCCTGCCATCCTGTATCTACCTGAGTTATAGATGATGAGCATGTCCGCTCCGCCCTGTTCACTGCTCTTCGCCGTGATTCCGGTGCCTGCGCCTACGCCAAGAAGGATCCTTCCTTCGCTGACTTCCTTGCGGTACATGTCCATGATCTCTTTTCTTGTCATCTTGTTCATTCCAATTCCTCCTCGTTTGATATGGTTCCCTCAGGAACTTCTTCATTTCAGGATCTTTTCTTCATTTCAGGATTTTCTCTTCTTTATCAGAAACTCAGGATGTGATGGTCCTCCTCAAAGCCAGCAAGATTTAATCCTCCATGAGGTCGATGAGTTTCTGCGCAGCAGCTTCAGCGAATTCCTGGTCATTGATATGGTTGTCCATCTCGACCAGCTCCACCTTTGTCATGTCAATCCTGTCCCTCAGTCTCTGGAAGAGGTATTTGTCTTCTTCTACCCCGTAGAAAGGCTGATCCGGCGCATCGATCATCGACACCCCTTTTAGAGGGAGCATAAGGACAGTCTTGTCCTTTGCCAGATTGAGCTTTTCCGCGATCTTCTCTCCTAGTTCGACGTTCTCGTCCAGTGTTGTCCGCATCAGCGTGACGGTAGGATTATGCTTGTAGAGGTTCCTTCCTCTGAACTTCTCCGGTACGCTGCTCATCGGTCCGAAATTCACCATGTCGAGAGCCCCTACCGATACCACCTGTGGAATCCCGTTCTTCCCTGCGGCTTCCAGCCGGTTCGGTCCTGCGGCGAGCACACCGCCGAAAAGTTCATCACACCATTCTGTCGTGGTCAGGTCAAGGACGCCTTTGAAGTATCCACTCTCCACAAGGTTCTACATGGTCTTTCCACCCGTCCCTGTCGCATGGAAGACGAGCACCTCGTAGCCCCGCTCCTCGAGATAGGCTTTTGCGAAGTTGACCGCAGGTGTCGTCACGCCGAACATCGTGGCCGCGACCAGTGGCTTCTTCTCGTGGACTTCTGTATGCTCGAATTTCACCATGCCAGCGATGGCGAACGCCGCATTGGTGAAGATCCGGAGGGAGATAGTGTTGAGTCCGGCCACATCGACGATGGACGGCATCATCATGATGTCGCTGGTTCCGACATAGACCGAGACATCCCCGCCTGCCACCGTGGAGACCATGACCTTCGGCACGCCTACCGGAAGTGCACGCATTCCCGGTGTCGCGATGGAGGTTCCGCCTGTACCGCCAAAGGAAATCACGCCGTTGAACCTACCCTCGGCATACAGCCTTGGAAGCAGCTTCTCCATCCCACGTGACAGGGCATCAGTCCCGTATGCGCGGTCCTTCCTCGCGGCGATTTCGCCAATGTCCATACCCACTTCAGCCACAACCTCCGCGTTGGAGACATCTGCCTGAATCGTTGGCTCGAAGACACCGGCATGGATCATCAGCGTGCCCAGGCCCTGTTCCTCGATCACCCGCTTCACAAAAGCGAATTCCTCACCCTTGGAGTCGAAAGTTCCTACAATTGCGATTGTCTTCATCTTCTTTCCTCCTAAAACATAAAATAGAAATGATTCTCTCCCTTTCAATGTTATCGGAAAACGTGACAATAATAAACCGAAATGGAGGAAGAAAAGTGGTATATCTCCCTAATCTTCCTCTATTTTACAAATATTCACATTTTATTCAAAACTATCGGCTCGACGCACTCCGGTTTTCCTGCCATCCTGTCGATTCTCTTTGCTTGATCTTCTTTCAACACGCCTCCGGTTAAGGCGGTTCTGGAGAATTCATCATCTACATGTCCATTGCTCTTAGTCGATCCTTACGGTATTGGTATAAAGGATGGTCTGGTCGTCGCCGAAGGTCTCCTCCAGGTGAAGATGGGCGAAATACCAGTGCTTGTACTCCGTATGCTGCCTCACCCAGTCCAGGAAGTTGTTCAGCTCCTTCTCAGGCTCATGGTTCGGGAAGATGCTGAACATGGTCTCTTCCGGTGCCGCATGGGTGATGATGTAGTCCACCGTGAAACCCTG
>DATISI010000126.1:0-3465 GCA_035581745.1 Clostridiaceae bacterium | reverse complement strand
TGAGTGATGGACCGCAGTCCCTAACCCCCCACCAGTTCCAGTCGCTGATGGGAAAGATGGGACCGCTTCTGGAACTTCTTGGAAGGTCATTCTAGGAAGAGGAAAAAAGCGGAAAGAACGAAAGACAAGGGGTGGTCGTATGAAAAGCCTTATGGTGAATCTTCCCGGGAGGGAATACAGGATCCTGATCGAAAGGGGAATATTGGAGGATGCCGGCAGCCACATCCGGACTGTGGTCCGGGGAAGCAGGCTTGTTGTAATCACCGACAAGCATGTGGATGACCGTTACGGGGCAACGCTTCTCCTCAGCCTGGAGGAGAACGGCTTCGAGGTCCGGTTCATCACGGTGGCACCAGGGGAGAAAAGCAAGTCCCTGAGGACCCTCGAGGCGGTCTGCGAGGAGATCATGGATTTCGGCCTGACGCGCATCGATGCGGTGGTGGCCTTAGGTGGCGGCGTCATCGGGGACCTTGCGGGATTTGCGGCAGCTGTAGCCCTCCGGGGCGTGGATTTCATCCAGATTCCCACAACGCTGCTTGCGCAGGTGGACAGCTCTGTGGGTGGAAAGGTCGCGGTGAACCTGAAGGCTGGGAAGAACCTCCTTGGTGCGTTCCACCAGCCAAAGCTTGTCCTCATCGACCCGGACTGTCTGGAAAGTCTTCCGGAACGGGTATATCGGGACGGAATGGCGGAGGTGATCAAGTGTGGTGCCATCATGGACAGGGGGCTCTTCGCACGGCTGGAGCAGTACAAAGGAAGGGCGGAGCTCATGGAGGACGTGGAATCGGTCATCATGGACTGCTGCAGCATCAAGCTCAGGCTTGTGGAGCAGGATGAGCAGGACAACGGCGTCCGCATGCTCCTCAATTTTGGTCATACCCTGGGCCATGCCTACGAGAAGGCTTTCGGTTATGGGAAATTCACCCATGGGGAAGCGGTCGCAGCCGGGATGTGCAGGATCACGGCCTGGTCGGAGAAGGAAGGTCTGACGGAAAAAGGGACCTTCGAGCGGCTCAGAAGCCTTATCCTGAGATACGGTCTTCCCTGCGAAATCAAGGCGGACCTAGAGGATATTGAGGACGCTTTAGGTCTCGACAAGAAGGGGGAAGGGGACAGGCTGAAGCTGGTCCTCCTGAAGGAGATCGGAAGGTCATTCCTCCATCAGACCACGAAGAAGGAATTTGTGAAGGAGCTGGAATCATGATTGTACGGATCAGGCCCGGAAAACTGAAGGGGACTGTGGTCCCGCCCTCCTCGAAGAGCCAGACCCACAGGGCGCTCATCGCAGCGTCCCTTGCAGATGGGAAAAGCGTACTCGGGAATATCCTCCTCTCCGAGGACATCCGGGCGACAGCCGACGCCATGGCACAGCTGGGTGCGACAGTGGAGGTCAGTGGCGGAGAGGCGCGGGTGAGTGGAGGACAGATTCCTCAAACCGGGAAGGTCCACCTGGACTGTGGAGAATCGGGATCCACCCTGCGCTTCCTCATCCCGGTGGCGCTTGTGATACATGGGGATGCGGAGTTCACGGGCAGAGGAAAGCTGATGGAGCGGCCCCTGGATGAATATTTCAGGATCTTCGAGGAGAAGGGGATTGCCCATACCCTGCAAGATGGCAGGCTCCACGTCAAAGGGACGCTTCCTGCGGGAGACTATGTGCTCCGCGGGGATGTCAGTTCCCAGTTCATCACCGGACTCCTTTTCGCCCTCCCGCTCGCCAAAGGGGATTCCGTCATCCGGCTCTCCACGCCTCTGGAATCGAAGGGGTACATCGCGATGACCCTGGATGTGCTCTCCAGGTTCGGGATTGGGATCAGGATGGCAGACCCCATGACTTTCGAGATCAGGGGAAATCAGACCTACCGGCCATGCAGCATGGTGCTGGAAGGCGACCATTCCCAGGCCGCGTTCTATGCGGCTTCGAACGCCCTCGGCAGCGAGGTGGCCATCGAAGGGATGGACTGGCAATCCCTGCAGGGAGACCGGGCGATGACAGAGGTTGTGGAACGCCTCGGTAAAAACGGGGATGTGGAGGTCGATGTCAGCGATATCCCGGACCTCGTCCCCGCCATCGCGGTAGTGGCCGCGCTTCGGGAAGGACAGGAGACAAGGCTGGTCAATGCGGCGCGGCTACGGATCAAGGAAAGCGACAGGCTGGAGGCCGTGACCCTCGAACTCACGAAACTGGGGGCAAGGATTGAAGCCTTCCCCGACAGCCTCACCATCACAGGCGTCTCCCATTTCACGGGAGGCGTGACAGACAGCCACAACGACCATAGGATCGCCATGGCGCTTGCCATCGCCGCGACGAGGGCACAGGGGGAGGTCATCATCTCGGGTGCCGAGAGTGTGCAGAAATCCTATCCCCATTTCTTCAATGATTATGAGACACTCGGAGGACAGTATGATGAGATATATGATATTCGGTGAATCCCACGGACCGGCAATCGGGGTGACCCTGGAGGGTGTCCCTTCCGGAATCCTCCTCGACCATGACTTCATCGACAGCGAGATGAGACGCCGGAGTCCGGGGCGAAGCCCGCTCTCCACAGCGCGCATGGAAGAAGACAAGGTCCAGATCCTCAGCGGGGTCTTCCAGGGCAGGACTACTGGGACACCGCTATGCGCGGTCATCATGAACACGGACACCAGGTCCGCGGACTATGAGGGAACAAAGGACCTCGCAAGGCCCGGACATGCGGACTATTCCGGATTCCTCCGGTATGGCGGATTCCAGGACTACCGGGGAAGCGGACATTTCTCCGGAAGGATCACGGCACCCCTGGTTTTCGCAGGTGCCATGGCGAAGCTGATCCTGAGGGAGAAGGGGATCATCGTCGGTGCCCATATCCGGGAGATCGCAGGGATTCCCGACAGGGACCTTTCGGAATTCCAGGTGGATGGTGGTCTTCTTCAGGAACTTGCAGGCAAGGGATTCCCCGTGCTCGATGACGCACAGGGAGACCGGATGAAGGAAGCGATCCTGAAGGCCAAGGAAGAGGAGGATTCTGTCGGTGGAATCATCGAGTGCCTGGTTATTGGCGTCCCGGGCGGGAAAGGGGACCCCGGCATGGAGAGTGTGGAGAGCGTGGTCTCCAGGCATATCTTCGCGGTTCCTGCGGTGAAGGGGATCGAGTTCGGGACAGGCTTCCGCCTTGCGACCATGCGTGGAAGTGAATCCAATGATGCGTTCTATCACGATGAAGAAAGGGTGAAGACCAGGACCAACCATAATGGCGGAATCAACGGAGGGATAACGAACGGCATGCCGATCAATTTCTCCGTGGTGGTGAAACCCACCTCCTCCATCGGCAGGACCCAGGAGACCGTGAACATACGGACGAAGGAGAACACGGAAATCACCGTAAAGGGAAGGCACGACCCCTGCATCGTCCATCGGGCGGTCCCGGTCATCGAGGCTGCAGCTGCCCTGGCCCTATGCGAAATCCTGAAGGTCTAGACAGT
>DATISI010000125.1:0-2273 GCA_035581745.1 Clostridiaceae bacterium | reverse complement strand
CTTAAAAAAGCCCCTTTGAGATCTTCTACAAGAGATATGTGGTTTTCACTCAAAAAATTCGATTCCATCTCGATTTCCTCTCATAGGATATATTACCATAAGCGCTATTCTATAACAAGAAAATAGAGGCCGGGGATTTTGGTCCCAAGCCTCTTCAGCCGGATAACGGGATTTCCCGTCAGGACGGCTTTTCTTGATGATTCCATTTCGGGGGTCCCGGATTATCCCTTTACGGCTTCCAGTCCGACCACGTCTTCTTCCTGGTCCTCTTCCATCTCATCCTGTACAGGATCAGGAATCGGTGCCACTTTCAGGATCGGAGCCTTCTTCACCGGCTCCAGGTCCTTTGACATGCTGCTGAAGCTCTCCATCTGGTTCTCCATGAACTGGCTTACCCTTTTCCTGTAATTCATGAATTCCATCCTGAACTTCTCATAGTCACGCTTCAGGTCCTCGACACTCTCATTGGCCTCACGGACGATGAGCTTCGCTCGATCATGCGCGGCATTCAGGATGTTCTGCGCTTCGCGCTCTGCCTGAAGCTTGGTCGCATCCGCCGTGGTCTGCGCGAGGATCAGGGTGCTCTGGAGGGTCTTCTCGATTTCTGTGTAATGGCTCACCTTGTCATGGAAATTCTCGATCTTTTCCTTCAGATTGGAGTTCTCCCTGTACAGGGCTTCAAAATCCTCAACGATATCGTCCAGGAACTCATCTACCTCTTCGGAACTGTACCCTCTCATGGTCCTTTTGAATTCTTTATTTGTAATATCTATCGGTGTAATTTTCATGTTACTTCCTCCTATTCAAATTTATGAAATTCAAAGCGCAGGTTCCCTTTGTGGGTGGTTCCTACGATGCTGCCGATCCTGAATTTTCCTGTTCCTCTGATGGTGAGGGTGTCTCCTTCCCGGATCTCCTTCGACTTGTCCCTGACCACATTGTAGTTCAGG
This sequence comes from Clostridiaceae bacterium, assembly GCA_035581745.1. Classification (GTDB taxonomy): domain Bacteria; phylum Bacillota; class Clostridia; order Clostridiales; family Clostridiaceae; genus Youngiibacter. The sequence goes on along the minus strand of DATISI010000125.1, from coordinate 1,323 downwards.
AGCACGTTCCCGCTGGATAAGGCATCCAGCGCCTTCGAACGGGAAGTCCTTGCAATCAGAGCGACAACAGCATCCAGACGCAAGGAGGAGATGATTCCGGTTTCCATCGTGAGTGTGGGTTCAAGGAAGGCAAGCGCCTCCTCGTACTCGAGAAGGGAGATGTCGATTCCGCATCTTCCGATGGTGTGGAGGTTTTCCCTGATGAAACTGTAGCTCTCCCTGAAGATGACGATATAGCCAGTATCTCCTCTCACCACGACATCGCCGAACCGCTCCCTGTTCATCCCGAGGGACATCAGGGATCCGAGATAGTCCTTGTGTTTCAGGCTGTGCATCGGGTCGAGGTTGTCGACCTTCGCGACGCAGAGGGGATTCTCCATCCGTTCCGGATGGATGACGAAGATCCGTCTTTCCAGGAAGTCCGCACCGAGGACCGTGATGTCACGGTAATCCTTCATCGAAGACACCCTGGACCAGACATTGGGCGTGTAGAACTCGTCTGTCGCCATGGGGTATCCTGCATCCTTCGCCCTTTCGAGGAATTCATACAGCTTGGCCATCTTATAGGGGTTCTCATCAGGGAGGGACTTCATGAAACTGTTCTTGTCCATTATCTCCAGTTCAGGAATCCTTTGGTATTGGTGTCTCCCTTGAGGTCCCTGGAGACGTCGACGCCTGTTGGTGAAAGGACGTAGACGCCGCTCTCCACCTCCTGGAGGTCTCCGCCAAGTGCGTAGCAGGCACCGGCCATGAAGTCGAGCAGACGCTGTGCCACCCTTGGCTCAAGGCCTGTGGTGTTGACCACGACGATCTTCTTCGCCTTCAGGTCATCACAGATCTGAGGTGCTTCATCGAAAGTGGTCGGCTTGATGATGTTCACTTTGGTGTTTCCTGGATTATGGATATTGACCACCTTGTTCTGCAGCTGGAATTCCTTCTTCCTGGACGTCACGACTGGTGCGGTTTCTTCATAGTTCTCCACATCTTCAGCATCCGTGTCCTCAAATTCGTCGTAAAGGTCCTCGTTCTCGAAACCGATCATGGATTTGAAATTCGAAATAAACTTGCTCATTCTTTTTTCCTCCTATTAATATCATTTTTTCATGTCATCATTTATTATAATTTCTTTTCCCGAAAATACCTTCGCCAACGCGGATCATGTTGGAACCCGCTTCGATCGCTTCCCTATAGTCACCGGTCATTCCCATGGAGAGGATCTCCATGGAGAAGTTCTGCCGCCTGATGTGCTTCAGATTCTCGAACAGCTGCTTCATCCGCCTGAAATATTGGAGAGTATGCTCCCGGTCCCCCTGTGGGATGACG
>DATISI010000124.1:0-4575 GCA_035581745.1 Clostridiaceae bacterium | reverse complement strand
TACGAGGAGAGGCAAAGGAAAGCCCAGGGGTCATGACCCCAGAGAGGCCCTGTCAGGGACGACGTAAGGACATCCCAGGCAGGGCTATTTTATAATTTGCAGTGTAAAGCTGGTAAATATTGAGGAAATATCATCTATAATGGGAGTAATGAAATCATGTGAGGTAGGAAGATGATACTGGGGATAGGCTGTGACCTGATTGAGATCGAACGGATCGCCAAAGTTTTCGACAGTGACAGGAAGAAGGCTCGGATTTTCACCGAAGCCGAACTTTCCAGCGTCCGAAAACCGGGGTCAGGTGAACTCGCAGGCATCTACGCCGTGAAGGAATCCTTCGCCAAGGCCCTGGGTACCGGAATCCGCGGAATCACCTTCCGGGATATCGAGGTGCTCAAGGACGCGCTGGGGAAGCCCTATATCAATCTGGAGAAGGCCATGCCGTTCCTGTCTGAGCGTTTCGGCAGGGAAGACATCATGGTGCAGGTCACGATATCGCATGACCGGACGAACGCCCTGGCATTCGTCGTGGTCGAAGGGGGAATGTCATGAGGATCGCAAGTGTAGAGGTCATGAGGGAAATCGACAGGATCGCCATCGAGGAAGTGGGGATCCCCGCTTCTGTCCTCATGGAGAATGCCGCCCTGGCCTGCATGAAGCATCTTGACCTTTCCCTGTCCTATTTCGTCATCGTTTGCGGAAGAGGGAACAATGGCGGGGATGGCTTCGCCATGGCGAGGCATCTCAGCTGCCTGGGTAAAGAGGTCGATGTCTTCTATATGGCGGAAGGGTCGCCCTATACGGAGGAGACCCGCATCAATTTCGAGATCCTCGAGAAACTCGGCGTATCCCTGTCTCCCCTCATGAAGGAGGAGTCCCTGTGGTCCTTTTCGGAAGCCCTTTCTGATTCTGATGTCGTCGTCGATGCCCTTCTTGGGACCGGGACGAGCCGGCCTGTCACGGGGCTCTACCAGACCGTCATCGACCTGATGAATGACCATGCGGGCCGGATCCTTTCCGTCGATGTCCCGTCGGGACTCGATGCGGATACGGGAAACCCCATGGGAAGCGCCATCCTCGCGGAGAAGACGGTGACTTTCCAGTGCTACAAACGGGGCTTCCTGAACTACGCCTCCTTCAAATACCTGGGCGAGACCATCGTCGAGCGGATCGGAATTCCGGAGGCCGTCGAGGAGAGGGCGGAGCACTTCGAATACCTCACCGACTTTGACTGGGTGAGGCAGCTGATCCCGAGAAGGGAGAAGACCGGGTTCAAGGGCGATTACGGGAAGGTCCTCGTCGTCGCGGGTTCACCGGGATTCACCGGTGCCGCGCTGATCTGTACGGAAGCCGCGCTGTCATCCGGATCCGGCCTCGTCACCCTCTGTTCCCATGAGGAGGTCTTCGAGAGCCTGGTCCTGAGACTCAAGGAAGCCATGAGCCTGCCGCCTGCACGGGTCGAGGATGGGGTGAGGAAGTCTGATGTCGTCATCTTCGGGCCTGGCCTTGGCGATACGGAGAGGACCTTCGACCTGCTGCTCCGGGTGGTCCGGACCCTGCAGGAGGAGAGAAAGCCTGAAGCTGTCCTCCTTCTCGATGCCGACGGGCTGAATGTCCTGGAGGACCGCGCGCAGCTCCTTTCGTCCATGGGATTCAAGGTCATCCTCACGCCCCATCCGGGGGAGATGGCGAAGCTCACAGGGCTCACCGTCGAGGAGATCGTGAAGGACAGGATCGATGTGGCACGGGACTTCGCGAAGAGATGCGGATGCGTCGTCCTCCTGAAGGGCTACCATACGGTGATCACGGATGGCGAGAAAGTCTATGTCAATCCGACAGGCAGCTCTTCCATGGCCCAGGGGGGAATGGGGGATGCCTTATCCGGAATCATCGGCTCCCTTAGCGGGCAGGGGATCGATCCTTTCCATGCAGCGGTGCTTGGGGCCTACCTCCATGGCTACATCGGGGACTCCCTGTCGGAGGAACGCTACACCGTGAAGGCCTCTGAGGTCATCGCGAACATCCCGGTCTACCTGAAATGCATCCTGGAATCCTAACCTGGGGATTGTGAAAGGTTGTCGTGGCTTCCAAAGGGTTTTGGAAATTCCACCCGGGTATGTTAAGATAAGAAGGAATGCCGCACGAGAAACGGCGCAGGATGAAAGTGGAGGGTCCCAAAAGGGACCGGAAAGCGGACCATCCTTATCATTGGGGGGATAAGAATTGGGAAATATGGAGAAGATGGGGACACTCAGTAAAATCAGGCCGACCTGGGCAGAAGTGAATCTGGACCAGCTGATGGAGAATGTCAGGAATATCCGGAAACATGCCAAAGGGAAGCGGGTCATCGCCATCATCAAGGCGGATGCCTACGGCCACGGCGCACCGGAAATCGCGAGATACATGGTGGAAGCGGGCGCTGACGAGATCGGCGTCGCGGTCATCACCGAAGCGCTCCAGCTGAGGAAAGCGGGCGTGACGGTGCCGATCATGGTCCTGAGCTATACGCCGCTGGACTATGCAGAGGAAGCGATCATGAACGACATCTCCATCAGCTGCTACCATGGCGACTTTGTGGAGGAGCTCGACAGGATCGCAGCATCCCTGGGAAAAAAGGCGCTCGTCAACATCAAGGTGGACACGGGCATGGGAAGACTGGGCTTCCTTCCGAACGACGAGAGCATGGAGGAGGTCGTGAAGATGGGCAGCCTTCAGAACATCCACCTTCGAAGCCTGTTCGCCCACTTCGCTTCCGCGGACTCCGCGGACAAAGCCTATTCCGAAGGACAGCTCCGTGCCTACCGGGCCTTCCGTTCCGGACTGGACGCGAGAGGTGTTGCCTTCGAACACTACCATCACGACAACAGCGCAGGGATCATCGAGTTCGGGGATGAGGATTTCGACAGCGTACGTCCGGGAATCATCCTTTACGGATACTATCCTTCAGACGAGGTCCAGAAGGGGAACGTGGAAGTGAAGCCCGCGATGAGCCTGAAGTCCTATATCGTCCAGCTGAAGACCGTTCCGAAGGGGACCTCCATCAGCTACGGAAACACCTACTACACGGAAAAGGAATCGACCAAGGTCGCGACACTTCCTGTCGGCTATGCCGACGGCTACTCGAGAAGGCTGTCCAGCAAAGGCATCGTCCTCATCGGAGGAAAGAAATGCCCTGTGCTTGGACGCGTCTGCATGGACCATATCATGGTCGATGTCACCGAATGCCCGGATGTGAGGGAAGGCGACGAGGCCATCCTCATGGGTTCGGATGGCTTGAACAGCATGTGGGCGGATCAGATTGCCGAGATGACCGGAACCATCTCCTACGTGGTGATCTCCGCCGTATCGAAACGTGTCCCGCGCGTCTACTTCAAGGATGGCGTGGAGATGTTCAGGAAGAACCATATCTGATAAAGGTAAAAGAAGCCTTCAAAAGCTAATCATAGCGATGCGGAACCGTATCTTACGACAGAAAACAGCCTTTAAAGAGGCATTCATAATGATAAGAAAAGATTCCTCACCGAGGGATCTTTTTTCCGTAAAAGGGGAGTCAGACAAAAGCAGGACCAGACAAAAGCAGAACCAGACAAAAGTAGAACCAGGCAAAAGGCCAATCAGACAAAAAGGCAGTCAAAAGGGTAGCCAGTCGAAAGAGCGGTTAGTCTACAGGGCAGCCGGTCAAAAGGATATCGGACATCGGGTCCGGTCATAAAATAAAAGGAGGGGATTCGCTTGAAACGTACACGAAAAAGGACTATTATCAAAGAATTCATCTATATCACCATCGGAATCATCCTGGTCGCATTCAGCCTGGAATTTTTCTTCATCCCGAACAACATCACTGCAGGAGGCGTGTCAGGAATCGGCATCATCGTCAACAATTACTTCAGCGACATTCCCGTAGGGGCCATCATCCTCATCATGAATGTGTTCCTGTATATCATCGCTTTCCTCACCCTTGGGGGAGGATTCGGTGCGAAGACCATCTATGCGTCCTTCGGACTCTCCGCCATCATGTGGGCGATGGAGGTCGTCTTTCAGCCGGTCGCCTTCACGGACGACCTGTTCATCAATGCGGCGACGGGTACCCTGATCGCTGCCGTCGGAATGACCATGGTCTTCAACAACGGCGCATCCACCGGCGGTACGGATATCGTCGCGAAGATCCTGAACAAGTATCTCCATCTTGATATCGGCAAATCCCTCCTGATCGTGGACTTCATCATCGGCCTCGCCGGCGTCCTGACCTTCGGGATCCGGATCGGGCTTTACGCCCTCCTCTGCATCCTGGTCAACGGGACCATGATCGACAGGATCATCGACGGTCTCAATGTCTCCAAGGAGCTGATGATCATCAGCAAGAAGGACAAGGAGATCATCACCTTTGTGGTGAAGGAGCTGAACCGCTCCTGTACGGTCCTGACCGGATACGGTGGCTACACGGGTGAAGGGGTGGGGATCCTCTATATCGTCCTGAACTGGCGGGAGTATATCCGCCTCCGTAACCATATCAAGGAGATCGACCCCCGTGCCTTCATTTCGGTCAACGATGTGCATGAGGTTCTGGGTGAAGGATTC
>DATISI010000123.1:0-2133 GCA_035581745.1 Clostridiaceae bacterium | reverse complement strand
CCTTCGAGGAATGTCTGGTCTCTACTTCCTTCCTTGCTTTCTCGAAGTCGATGACCTCATGTCCTGACACGGTCTCCGCTGCGCTGAAGGCACCCGGAAGGGATTCTTCCGTGATCTCCTGCACCAGGACCTCCTCGATCTCCGCCACGTTCTCGATGGCTTCCAGGACATCGTTCCGCTCCTGGTTCGTCAGGTAGATGATCCTGAACACCCTGTCGAACTTCCCTTCCTCCAAATCTTCCACACCGGGGCAGGTCTGCAGGATCTCGCCCTGCTGCTCCAGGCGGTTCACCACGAGGTATGCCCTCGCGCCTTTCAGCATGCACTTGTCCACGACCTTCACCGCGATGGTGAAGGCATGGAAACCTTTGTCCAGTGCCGCACGGATCACGCCGGCATCTGTCTCGCCGATGTCCGAGAAGGAGATGGCAAAGGTCTCTTTTGAATCTATACCTGCCGCCTCCACGGGCGTGAAGGCGGTCAGGCCGTCAAGCTCCGCAAGGAGCGCGGTGATGTCGTACTCCGGATAGTTCTCTGCCCTCAGGTCCTCGACGATTTCGGACAGCATATCGAGGCAGCTGAAGATGACGCTCACCGCGTCACAGGTGACGCTGAGCGTCCTGCTCCTGAAGAGCTCCAGGACATTCTCCATGTGGTGGGTGAGCTCGGTCATCGTGGTGTACCCCATGGTCGCGGCCATCCCTTTCAGGGTATGGGCGGACCTGAAGATCTCATCGATGGTCTCCATGTTCTCTGTGTCCTTCTCCAGGAGCAGCAGATGCTCATTCAGGCTCTGCAGGTATTCGTCGGTCTCCTCAAAGAACAAGGCTCTGTATTTCTGTATGTCTTCCATTACAATTTTCCCCCGATCAGACTTTTTCATATAGGAAGGTGGACAGTTTCCTGAATCCGAAGCTCGCAGGATTGAAGATGGTCTCTGTGGCTCCGGTGAAGAAGATGCCGCCTTTCGTGAGTGACTGGCTTATTTTCCGATACACCTCATCTTTGGCCTCGTTCTTGAAGTAGATCGTGACGTTCCTGCAGATGACCGCATGGAAGTCCTTCTCATAGCTGTCGAGAAGGAGGTCGTGTTTCCTGAACTGCACCATTTCCCGGATGTTCTCGGCGATTCGGTATTCGTTTCCCTGACGCGAGAAGAACATCTCCCGTTCTATGGGATCCACATTCCTGATCTCATTCTCCCTGAAGCGGCCATCCTTCGCCCGCATCAGGATGGTGTCATCGATATCTGTCGCGAGGATCCTTGAACTCTTGATCCTGTGTTTCTTCAAGAGGACCGCTACAGAATAGGGCTCCGCTCCGATGGAGCAGGCTGCGCTCCAGATCTTCAGGCTGCCGAAACGCGGCTGCAGGATGTTCCGGACCGCATCCTCGAACTCGTCGAAGATCTCCCGGTTCCGGAAGAACTCCGTCACGTTGATCGTGATGTAGTCGAGGAAGTCCCGCTTCACCTGCTCATCCTTCAGGATCAGGTCGGTATAGGCATGGAGGTCTTTTACCCCTGCACTCTTCATGACCGTCCCGATCCGCCTGTGCAGCTGGATCTCCTTATAGGCGTACAGGTCGACTTTCAGATGCTCCCTGACCCATTTTTTGAAGTAGTCATAATCTAGCTCCATTTATTCACCTGGATGATTCTCCTTATCCTTTCCACAATCTGTTCCGGGGTGAGGATCTCGTCCACCACACCCGATGCAGCCGCATGTCCCGGCATCCCGTAGACCACGCAGCTTCCCTTATCCTGTACCAGGTTGTATCCGCCTGCTTCTTTGATGGCCGCCATCCCTGACGCACCATCCCTGCCCATTCCGGTCAGGAGGATGCCCAGCGTCTCTTTCCCGTACCGCCTCACAGCGCTTTCAAAGAGGAGGTCGACTGCAGGTCTCACCCCGTGGACCTTGGGCCGTTCATCCAGACGGATCCTTCCGTACTCGATCGTCATAAGGCTGTCTCCCGGGGCCACATAGACCGTGCCCGGACTGATGGCCATGTTGTGCTTTGCCTCCACGACGTCAAGCGGACATTCGCTGTCCAGCCTTTCCGCAAAGGAAGCGGTGAAGCCCTTCGGCATATGCTGCACGATGAACACCGGGACACTCAGCCCTTTCGGGA
>DATISI010000122.1:0-14094 GCA_035581745.1 Clostridiaceae bacterium | reverse complement strand
AGGAGATGGCGACAGGCTGCAGGTGGTCACAAGTCCCCAGGGAACACCCACGGAATAGAGACGACATCGTCACCCGCCAAAACGAAAAGGGATAGACAGGAACATCGACAAGTCCATCGACACAGATACAGACAAAAAAGGAACCGGATCCCGCTCACGCTTGACTTCATGCGTGAAGGGGCTTCGGTTCCTTTCTGATTGTGGTGTCTATCCTTTAGCCGCTTCAGGTCCTTCCCTCCATCCCCTCACGAGGCGATGGGGCGGTGATTCCTGCAGCATCTTGAAAGTCTCTTACTTGGATTCTCCGAGGTAAGCTTCCTTGACCTTGTCATTGACGAGGAGTTCTTTTCCGGGACCTTCGAGGACCAGTCTTCCTGTCTCCAGGACGTATCCGTAGTCGGCAATCTCAAGCGCCTTCTTGGCGTTCTGCTCGACGAGGAGGATGGTGTTCCCCTGTCTGTGGATCTCCTTGATGATCTCAAAGAGTTCCTTGATGAGGATAGGCGCAAGGCCCAGTGAAGGTTCGTCCATCATGAGGATCTTCGGTCTGACCATCATGGCGCGTCCCACGGCCAGCATCTGCTGCTCACCGCCGGAAAGGGTTCCGGATTTCTGCCAGAGCCTCTCCCGAAGTCTCGGGAAGAGGTTGTAGACATTCTCCATGTCCTTCTTGATCTCCACCTTGTCCGTCCGGGTATAGGCGCCGAGGATCAGGTTCTCCTCCACCGTAAGGTTGGAGAATACCCTTCTGCCCTCAGGCACCAGGGCGATGCCCTTCTTCACGATGTCCTTGGTCTTCAGATTGGAGAGGTCCTCCCCGTTATAGGTGATGGAGCCCTCCTTCTTGACGAGGTTCATGATCGCACGCAGGGTCGATGACTTTCCAGCTCCGTTGGAGCCGATCAGCGTGACGATCTTGTTCTCTTCGATATTGATGTTGATTCCACGGAGGGCGTTGATTCCGCCATAGCTGACACTCAGGTTCTCTACTTTTAGCATGCTACTCCACCCCCAGATAAGCTTCGATGACTTTTGGATTGTTCTGGATATCCGCCGGGGTCCCCTCTGCGATGAGGACGCCATGGTCAAGGACCAGGATCTTCTCGCAGACGCCCATGACGACATCCATATGATGCTCGATGAGGAAAATGGTCAGGTTGAACTCTTTCTTGACTTCCACGATGAAGGCCATAAGTTCCAGTGTCTCCTGTGGGTTCATGCCCGCTGCGGGCTCATCCAGGAGGAGAAGCTCAGGTCCCGTCGCAATCGCCCTCGCGATCTCCAGCCTTCTCTGCTTTCCGTAAGGAAGGGAGTAAGCCAGTTCATCGCGCTGTTCATAGAGTCCGACCTTCTTCAGGAGATATTCGGATTTATCGTAGAACGCCTTCTCTTCCTTGACATAGTTCGGAAGCCTGAGGCTTGCCGAGATGACCCCGGATTTCAGCCGGAGATGGTTTCCGATGAAGACATTCTCGAGGACGCTGAGGTCCTTGAAGAGCCTGATGTTCTGGAAGGTACGGCTCACGCCCACCTGTGCGATCTGGTCCGGTCTGAGGTTTGACAGGGTATGGTCCTTGCCGGAGTGGCTGTAGACGATGCTTCCTATGGTCGGCTTGTAGACGCCGGTGACCATGTTGAAGATTGTAGTCTTTCCCGCACCATTCGGTCCGATGAGTCCTACGATGGTTCCTTCTTCGATGGTCGCTTTGAAGTCGCTCACCGCGACAACTCCGCCGAACTTCATGGTGATGTTATTTATTTTTAGCATATTTCTTCACCACCAGCCCTATGTTTTTCTTGATAATATTGTCTTTTCCGAATACGACCACCAGCATGAGGATGAGCGAGAAGACGACCATTCTCATTCCCGGGACGCCCTGGATGACGACAAAGCCAAGATTGATGGATTCATCGAGGAACCTCAGGAGCTCCATGGAGATGGTGACCACGATCGCCGAGATGACACTGCCCTTGATGCTGCTCATACCGCCGAGAACGACGATGAGCAGGATGCTGAAGGTGTATGTGAATTTGAACTGCGTGGGGTCGATGGTTCCCAGCTGGGAGCCAAGAAGCCCGCCTCCGACACCTGCGAAGAATGCGCCGATGACAAAGGAAAGGAGTTTGTGCTTGAAGAGGTTGATGCCCATTGCACGCGCTGCGATCTCATCGTCCCGGATGGCCTTGAAGGCCTTGCCGTAGCTGCTGTTGATGAGCAGCGTGATGATGATGATCGTGATGATGGCTGCACCCCAGGTCCAGAAGGTTGTCGCATTGTTCGGTATTCCCTTCAGTCCCAAAGCGCCGTTGCTGACGCTCTGCGCGTTGATCAGGACGACACGGATGATCTCAGAGAAGCCTAACGTCGCGATGGCGAGATAGTCATCGTTGAGTCTCAGTGCCGGGATTCCGATGATGACGGCGAAGATGCAGGTGACCAGTCCTCCTATGATAAGAGCCGGCAGGAAGCCAAGCTCGATGTTGGCAAGGAAAGGAACGATCGGTTTCATGTAGAAGTTCAGCTCCTTGCTTGCCGGTGTCATGGTGAGCAGGGCGACCGTATAGGCGCCGACAGCCATGAATCCCGCATGCCCGAGAGAGAACAGTCCGGTGAACCCGTTGATCAGGTTCATGGAGAGCGCAAGGACCACGTAGATTGCGCAAAGGTTCAGGATCCTTTTCGGATAGTTGTCGAGGACACCGTTCAGGACGAACAGCACGACGATCCCTACCACAAGAAGGATGACATATTTCATCAGTTTATTATTCTTCATGCTTACACCTTCTCTGCCAATCTCTCACCCATCAAGCCCGTAGGTTTGACAAGGAGGATTACAATCAGTAACACGAATGCGAAAGCATCCCGGTATCCGGACATGGAGGGCAGGAATGCGACCAGCAGGATTTCCCCGAGTCCGAGGATGAACCCACCGAGGACCGCGCCCTTGATGTTTCCGATTCCGCCGATTACCGCTGCGATAAAGCATTTGATTCCAGGGATGACGCCCATGAGGGGAAGCAGCTGAGGATATTTTATCCCCCAGAGGATTCCGCCGACAGCGCCGAGGAAGGATCCGACAAAGAAAGTGATGGAGATGATCCTGTTGATGTCGATACCCATGAGGCTTGCCGCCTCATATTCTTTGGAGAGTGCCCTCATGGCCATACCGGTCTTGGTCTTGTTGATCCAGTAGGTCAGGCCGAAGAGCAGGACCAGTGTTACCACCGGAATGACAAAGGTGACTGTGCTGATGGAGACGCCTCCGATGACGAGAACCCCTCTGAACACCTCAGGAATAGGGAAGGCCTTAGGCCTTCCCCCAAAAATCAGTATCGCAAGGTTCTGGATCAGAAAGGATGCTCCGATGGCGGAGATCATGATGGTGATCCGGGGTTTTCCCCTAAGGGGCTTGTATGCCAGTTTCTCAAGGATGAATCCCAGGAATCCTGTCAGTATGGCCGCTCCGATGAATACGAGCCACCATGGGAGCGGTGTGTACATCGCTCCATAAAAGGTAAGGTATGCGCCCAGCATGAAGATGTCGCCATGCGCAAAGTTTACCAGTCTAAGTATCCCATATACCATCGTGTACCCTATCGCAATCAAGGCGTAAAGGCTGCCTAGGGAGATCCCGTTGGCCAGGTGCTGGAATAGTCCTTGAATACTCATTTTGTTTCCTCCAGTTTCTCTTAAGGTTCAATCGTCTTGAAGTACTCGAACTTTCCATCGACAACCTTGTTGATGACCGCTGACTTGACAGCGTCGCCGTTCTCATCAAGGGTGATGTTTCCAGTCGCGCCGACAAAGTCCTTTGTCTCGGCGATGGCATCACGGATCGCAACGGAATCCGCTGAGCCCGCTCTTGTGATCGCGTCGATGATGACCATGTAGGCATCATAGCCAAGTGCCGCGAATGCGTTCGCATCCATGTTGTACTTCGCTTTGTAATCTGCAAGGAATGTCTTGGAGACTTCTGTTACTGGTGCTGCTGCTGTGAAGTGGGAGCTAAATGCTGCGCCTTCAACCGCTTCTCCACCAAGTTCAAGGAAGTCTGGTGCTTCCCAAGTGTCTCCACCAAGGATTGGCGTTGTGATTCCAAGGTCTCTTGCCTGCTTGATCAGGATTGCGGATTCGCCATAGTTTCCAGGTGCGAAGATGACATCAGGATTGAGGGCCTTGATGTTCGTCAGCTGCGCCGAGAAATCCTGGTCGCCTGTATTGTAGGAAGTTGTTCCAACGATGCTGGCGTCATTTCCTGTAAGTTCCTTGAAAGACTTCACGAAATAGTTGCTCAGGCCGACAGAGTAATCCTGCTGTACGTCCTGGATGATCGCTGCTGTCTTCGCGCCGAGTTCAGTGAACGCATAGTTAGCCATGACTGTTCCCTGGAACGGGTCGATGAAGCAGACTCTGAAGTAGTAGTCATTGTTCAGGGTGACCAGCGGATTCGTAGGTGAATCACCAACGGCTGGAACCTTTGCGTTCTTCACGATATCTCCTGCCGCCATGGACAGTGAGCTTCCGTAGCTTCCGATGATCGCGACGACCTTGTCACTGTCGATGAGCTTGGAGACCGCATTAGCCGCTTCCACCTTCTCCGACTTGTTGTCCACGATGACGAGTTCGACTTTCCTGCCAAGAACTTCCCCGATTTTCTCATTGGCAAGCTTGATTCCCTCGACGGTCATTTCTCCACCGGCCGCATTGGCTCCGGTGAGTGGTTCGAATACGCCGATCTTGATGACATCGGTATTCGGAGTACCTGGTGCCGGTGCTGGTGCTGGTGCTGCGCAACCTGCAGCAATGGCCATGACCATGACTGCGGATACCACACTTGCGATTAACTTTTTGTTCATGAATTTCCCTCCCGTTTTTTGATTGGTTTGTGTAAAATGTGTCAGGACCTTGAATGAATGTTATAAGTCTACATCTGTCCCCCTGTAAAGTCAAATGTATTCTCGTGGAATACATTTCGATTCTATGAGTTTGACATTTTAATAACTACCGATTTATCCAATTCATAATTAACATCGGTCCAAATTAAAATATCATTAAATCATATTAACAATTATTATACATTCCTCTACAAATTAAGGCAATATGGGCAAAATTCGGAATCCACGATACCGTGACATTCCATCATTTATGTTGCTTTCACAGAAACGTTTGAATCGTCCGTCAATTTATATTATTCGTCAAATCGAAAATTTCAGCATAAATACTCATGAATGTTTACGTTTTCACTAAACTCCTGCTGAAAAATCCAGATTCCAAAACTCAAAGGAGCAGGATTTCAGCCCCGAGGCGGAAATCCTGCTCCTTTTTTTTACTGTTCATTAAAATTCCATATTATTGATTGTTTGTTCTTATTACTATTTCTTCTTCTTTGTCCGCATGACCTTTCTCAGTGCTTTTTTGGCCAGCATTCCGGTGAAACCGAGTGCCGGTTTCGGGTCTGACATGCTCCAGATCGCCGGCGCCTTCCTGGTCAGGAGGGATTTCGCGACCTGCCCATAGGACAGCTGCTTCGTCTTCGTATAGCCCCTGATGGCCAGGAGGTCCTCGAAGAGGTAATGGAAGACGATTCCCGTATCCTTCTTCACCGCGTGTGGAGGAAGCGGGTAGCCGACCATGTCGCCGTATGCCGCATAGGGGAAATTGATTCCCGCCTTGTAAAGCAGGCTGTTCAGGTTGGTGGTCCGGACATTGATCTCAATGAGGTAGAACATTCCGGTCTTCGCATCCTTCTTGAACTCGATCTCTCCGAATCCTTTATATCCGATGGCTTCCATGAATGGCGCTCCGATATCGTAGAGTTCCTGGACGTATTTCTGTCCGGTGAACACGGAAGCTCCGAAGTTGATCGGGTACTGCCTGTATTTCTGGCAGGTCATCCAGTGGGTGACCTTGGAATTCTGGTCCAGGTAGGCGTCGAAGGTATACATGTGGTCATCGAATCCGGGGATGATCCGCTGGACGATGACATCGAGGCCTTCCCTGGTCGCAAGCTCGACCCCCTTCTTCAACTCGTCCATGTTCTCGCACTGGAAGATCTTCTTTCTGAAGATCGCAACGAATGCCGGAGAATCAGAGGGCTTGATGATACACGGGAACTTGATGTCCCGCTCGATCTGTTCGTAGAAATCAGGATCCTTGGGGCTCGCGGTCTCCGGAACACGGACGCCATGTTTGTGGGCAAGGTCCGAAAGGGTCTTCTTGTCCATGATCTCCGTCCATAATCCCTGCTCCGTCATAGGGATCAGGTAGTATTCCCTAAGCTTGTCGAGGTTGTTGTCCATGAACTCCACGTAAGGGTCGGCACCCGGGAACAGGACGGGCTTCACCTTCTGCTTCTTCGCATATTCCACGAGATAATGCAGGAGGCCATTGGGGTCTGTCCTGTAATGGGGCGCGATGAGATGTTCCGAGAGGTATCTCGACCTCGCGCCGTAGGCATCCTTCCTCGTATAGTCCACCGCGACAGTGTGGACGCCTTCGATGCCCAGGCATCTGATGATGCTCAGACCGATATAGTAATTTGAACCCAGAATCACTGCTTTATTATCCATCTACTCTCCTCTGACTCCCTCGAGCCTGTCTCGTCGATTTTCTTCCACTATCACTTACATTATTTATCCATTGTATTCTTCAGCGTTTTGTTGAACGTTCTATTCAACGTTTCTTCAACGTTTTCTTCCTGATTATACTACAAAACGGCAATCCTTCACAATGGATTCCACGCGCATGCCTTCATCATACCCCTTATGACCGGTCAGATGCAGCAGCTATTCTTATCCCGTGCGTATATGCATGAAAAGGCCCCGGACAGGCCAGCTGAAAGCCGCGAGGCTTTGGCTGGTCCGTCCAGGACCTTGCTTCTTCATTTCTTCTGCAGGGTGGAATCCATCAATCCATCGATCCAATTCCCACAGGAGTCAGGTTTTAAAGGCTAGTCCAGGGTATGGACGAACAGGCCGCTTCTAAGCTTGGGTTCGAACCAGGTGGACTTTGGAGGCATGACCTCATTCGCATCCGCGATGGAAATCAGGTCCATGATGGTTGTCGGGAACATGGAGAACGCCACGACCATGTCATGGTTCACGCGTCTTTCGAGCTCTTTAAGTCCTCTCATTCCGCCAACGAAATCGATACGCTTGTCCACTCTTGGATCCATGATCCCAAGGATCGGATGCAGGAGGTGGTCCTGAAGGAGTGCGACATCCAGACGCTTCAGCGGATTGGATTCATCGACGATTTCAGGCTTCGCTTCCAGTTCATACCAGGTGCCGCCAAGGAACATTCCGAAGGTATGCTTCCTTTCCGGTCTCATCTGGCCTTCGCCTTCATACTTCTTCACGTTGAACTTCTCAGCGACCTTCGCCATGAATCCCTCTTCGGTGTTGCCGTTAAGGTCCTTGACGACCCTGTTGTAGTCCATGATCCTGAGCTCATTGCTGGGGAAGAGCACGGACAGGAAGAAGTTGAATTCCTCTTCTCCGGTATAGCCAGGATGTGCCTCACGTCTTCTCTGTCCCACTTTGACCGCTGACGCCGCCCTGTGGTGTCCGTCTGCGATATAGAGGGCTTCCACGTTCTCGAACTCGGATACCAGCTTCGCAATGGTCTCCTCATCGTTGATCACCCATGCGATATGGGAGATTCCGTCTTCTGATGTGAAGTCATAGACCGGTTCGTTGTCCTTCTTGTATGCCTCGATCGTGTCTGTGATGGTATCCTTGCAGAGGTAGGTCTGGAAGATCGGTCCGGTGTGGGCATTCGTCGTGTCCACGTGCCTGATCCTGTCCTCTTCTTTTTCCGCTCTGGTGAACTCATGCTTCTTGATGACGTTGTTCAGATAGTCATCGATGGATGTGCAGGCGACGAGTCCTGTCTGTGGATGTCCATCCATGACGAGTGTATAGATATAGAGGGCTTTCTTGTCTTCCTTGATGAAGATGCCCTTGTCCAGGAACCCGTAAAGGTTCGATTTCGCTTTTTCGTATACCGCCTTGTCGTAGCAGTCGATTCCCTCTTCAAGGTCGATTTCCGCCTTGTCGATATGCAGGAAGGAATATGGATTGTCCTTCACCATCTCCCTTGCTTCCTCTGAGTTCATGACGTCGTATGGAAGTGCGGCAACCTTGTCCCCTAGGTCCTTTCTTGGCCTTACGGCCTGGAACGGTCTGATTACAGCCATTTTAATACCCCCGTTGTTTTAATTTGAATGTTCCTGTTTTGAATGTTCCTGTTTTGAATGAGGACCGGAACCTGCGTGACCGCAAATTCCGATCCTGTCATCCTTATGGTCCGGATGGCTTCAGGGTTTCCTGAAGTCATCTGTTATTTAACGCTAGTCAGTCTACTTGAAGAATTCTGTGATGATCTGGACGATCTCTTCTCCGATACGCTCCTGGGCTTCCTTGGTGGAGGCTCCGATATGCGGGGTCAGGGAGATCTTCTCGTGGGTGTATACCCTTTCGTTCTTGGTCGGCTCTTCCACGAACACGTCCAGTGCCGCAGCGGCTACCTTTCCGGAATCTAAAGCGTCGCACAGGTCGTTCTCATCGATGAGTCCGCCCCTTGAAGTGTTGACGAGGTATACCCCATCCTTCATGAGCGCAATCTCTTCTTTTCCGACAAGATGTGGACGTCCTTCAGGTTTTGGCATATGGAAGGAGATGAAGTCGGAAACCTTCAGGAGCTCCTCGAAGCTCATATGTTTGAAAGGTTCGTTCTCCGGCTTGTGTCCGGTCCTGTTGGTATAGACGACGTCCATGCCGAGTGCTTTCGCCCTCGTGGCCACTTCGTGCGCGATCCTTCCCATTCCGACCAGTCCAAGGGTCTTTCCGGAAAGCTCGATGCCTTCATAGTGCTTCTTCTTCCACTGTCCAAGTCTCATGGTGTGGTTTGCGATATGCATGAACCTGGTGATGTTGAAGAGGTGTCCGATTGTGAGCTCCGCGACGGATGCGCTGGATGCCTTCGGGGTGTTGGTGACAAAAATGCCATTGTCTTTGGCATAGCTGACGTCGATGTTGTCAACGCCCACGCCGCCTCTGATGACCAGCTTCAATTTTCCGCCCTTGACCGCTTCATCAATCACAGGAACCCTTACCTTCGTAGCGGACCTGACTACAAGGACATCGAACTCCTTGACTCTTTCCTTGAGCTCCTCCACTTCATAGAACTGCTCCACAACTTCGTGACCAAGACCTCTCAATTTTTCAACGGCGCTCTTTTCCATGCCGTCGGCTGCTAGTATTCTTAACATCTCTACCTCCGGTTGTTTTGATCTGGTGTTACCAGTCTTTGTTTTTTCAGCATCATCCTGTGGCCTTCAGCAGGCCTCAGGTCTTTTGTTCATCGCAGACAAATGCGCTGGCATACGATCCGGATTAAGAATTCTTCGCTTCGAATTCCTTCATGAAGTCGACAAGCTTCTGCACGCCTTCTACTGGCATCGCATTGTAGATGGAGGCTCTCATTCCGCCTACCGCCCTGTGTCCCTTGAGGTTCGCGAAGCCCTGGGCTGTCGCTTCCTTGACGAACTTGTTGTTGAGGTCTTCACTCTCTGTCATGAAGGTGACATTCATGAGGGACCTGTCTCTCTTGTTCACAGGACTCCTGAACATCTTGCTCTCTTCAAGGAAGGAATAGAGGATTTCTGCCTTGTCCCTGTTGATCTTTTCAAGACCCTTGACGCCGCCGTTCTTCTCTACCCATGAAAGGACGAGCTTCAGGATATAGATTGCCCATGTTGGTGGGGTGTTGTACATGGAATCCGCATCGGCCATAGCCCTGTAATCCATCATCACTGGAATCTTAGGGTTGATCTCTCCGATAAGGTCGTCTCTGATGATGACCACGGTAAGTCCCGCAGGTCCCATGTTCTTCTGGGCTCCAGCGTAGATCATGCCGTACTTGGAGACATCAACAGGCTCGGAAAGGATGCAGGAGGACATGTCCGCAACGATTGGCACGCCATTCGTCTCCGGGATGTATCTCCAGGTTGTTCCGTAGATCGTGTTGTTCGTGCAGAGGTGGAGGAACTTCGCTTCCTTGTCCAGGACGAGCTCGTCCTGCTGAGGGATATGGGAGAAGTTGTCCTCCTTGGAGGTAGCTGCAAGGTTGATCTGTCCGAATTTCTTCGCTTCCTTGTACGCGTTTCCGGAGAAGTTTCCGCTGACCACATAGTCCGCCTTTTCCCCTTCCTTAAGAAGGTTCATTGGTATCATGGCGAACTGGAGGGTCGCGCCTCCCTGTAGGAAGAGGACCTTGTAGTTGTCAGGAATGTCCATGACCTTCCTTAACTGGGCTTCTGCGGATTTGATGATTTCGTCGTATACCTTGCTCCTGTGGCTCATCTCCATGACGGACATGCCTGAGCCGTTGTAGTTCAGCATTTCAGCGGCTGCCTGCTCGAGGACCTCGACAGGAAGCATGGATGGGCCTGCAGAGAAGTTGAATATTCTTTCCATTTTTTGTCTCCTTATGCTTTATTTTCTTTTCATACGATACAAATTTGCGTTTTTGTTTCTGATAACTCTATTATTACATTTAAAACGCAAGAAATAAACCATAAATTTCCAATCGTTTACATTAATTTGTGAAACCTCAAGATAACCCCGATATTATTCATGATTAGATAGTTAAACCTCGTAATCCTTTACAGAATGTCAGATACCTCGTGGAATATTTCACGAATAGGATTCCGGATCCTTTGAATGTCAAATGACCACTTTCCTGGAGAGGAGGTCATCGGTGTCATGGGTGTCCGGATCCCCCGGAAGATAGACCTTGTCGACGTACACGGAAGTCATGACGCTGAGGAGTCCGCCGTATTTCAATCCGAAACGCACGATGTCGCCCACACGGTAAGGCTGGGTGGCTTTCGACAGGTCCAGGATCATATGGTCCGAGCTCGCCCCGATGATATCGACCTCAGGATCGAGGGGATAGATACCAGCGGGGTCGACATCCTGTCTGCCCAGGGCCACGATGGCCCGTTTGATGATTCCCCGGTCGCGGTGGCTCGGGACATTCCCGAAGGCATCCCGTCCAATCCTTCCATGGGGAACAGAAGGCTTGTCCTTCAGTTCGATGATCTGCGCCTTCAGGATGAAGCTGTCCTGGTAGAGCTCCGGAAGGTTCTTCCCGAAAGCCGTCTCTTTTCCAAGGAGAATGGATTCTCCAAGTCTCAGGTTGTTGATGCCTTCCGGGAATCCTTCCTTCTCCCCCAGCAGGTACACGCTGGAGGAGCTTCCTCCGGAGACAATCTCGATGTTCAGTCCATATCTCTCCTGCATGGCTGAAGTGATCTCGACGAGACGCTTCAGGGTCACATGTTCCGGGATCACACCGCCAAAGCAGGTGAGGTTCACGCCAAAGCCCACAATCTCGATGCCGTCGATCCCAATTGCCTCCTGGCAGAAATCCGGGACCTTGTGATACCTTATCCCTTCCCTGTAATCCCCGAGGTCCACCATGATGATGACCTTGTGGACTTTTCCACTCCGGATCGCCGCTTCCCCAAGCAGCTTCAGGGTGGCGAGCTCGGAATTCAGGCTGTAGTCCGCATAGCGGATGACATCCTCGATTTCGCTCTTCATGGGCAGGCGGAGAAGTACCTTCTTCGCCGGGAGGGACCGAAGGGACCTGAGGTTCTGGATCCTGGAATCCGCGATGAACGCTGCTCCGCCACGGAGCATGGCTTCTGCGATCTCTTTTTTCGCACAGAACCCTTTTGTCACGGCCATGACGCTGATTCCTCGCGTCCCGAGGGTCTCCGCCATTGTCCTTGTGTTGTATTCGATTTTCTTCACATCTATCTCGATCAGTGGATACATCCTATTCACCCTTTCCTTTCCGGTCTCCTCAAAGGCCAAGACTGTTTCGCAAAAGCTCCAGAGAAGATTCCCTGTATCTGAGGGACAGTACCCCGAGGGACGCCATGATGTAGTCCCTGTCCAGGAGGACCTCGGCCTCCTTCTTGGGAAAGAGCTGCATGCCCTTTCCATGTCCGGAGATGGCCTCAAGTATTCCAAGACCTCCGGGAAGCCTCGTCAGTGCGCCACCCGTTCCGATGATATACTTCACCTCCGTGAGGTCCTTCCCTTCCGCGACGACCTTCCTTCCGCTTGATTCTCCATAGAGGCTGCGTGTGGTTCCGGCATGACGCCTTACGGAAACGACCGCCGCTTCCAGAGTCAGCCGCTCCACCAGGCGCTTCTCCTCTTCCTTCTCCGGTACGGCCTGTGGATGCTCGAGGAAAGCGGTGCAGTCGAAGCCCATCGTCCCCTCCAGCTCATCCTTTCCGATAAGGTCCACCAGGTTGCCCCGGTTGATGTACACGCCAAGGTCCCCCTCGACCGTCCTTTTCGCGAGGGGCTCCGGCGCAAGCAGGATCCGCCTCACTTCTTCCGACCCTTCCGTCACCGAATGGACATCCGTGGTCGCGCCTCCGACGTCAATGACCATGAGGTCACCGATGTCTTCCCGGAGCAGCCTTGCGGCTTCCATCACCGCACCGGGCGTAGGCAGGATGGAACCCGTCACCATCTCCCGTACCTTTCCCATTCCCGGGCCGTGGACGATATGCTCCTCGAACACGAGCTGGATGACCTTCCGCGCCGGTTCGACATTCAGGACATCCACACGGGGATAGACATTGTCCACGAGATAGAGCTTCGTCCCGCTTGAGCTGAAGATCTCCTTCACCTCATCCTGGTTCTCGATATTCCCCGCATAGATCACGGGAATGGAGAGGTCCAGTTCCCTGATCCTTTCGGCGTTGTACAATGCGGTCTCCCGCTCCCCATAATCCAGACCGCCTGCGATCATGATGATGTTCGGGGAGATCTCCCGGATCTTCCCCAGGTCGCCCTGCCTCAGCCTTCCAGACGTCACCATCCTGAGATTCGCGCCTGCACCCAGTGCCGCTTCCCTCGCCGCCTTCACCGTCATGTCGTGGACGAGCCCGTGAACCGTCATCCGCAATCCACCTGCAGCGCTTGAGGTCGCAAGGAACTCCCGATAATCAAGCTTTCCGATTCCAAGCGTCTCCTTAAGCGAATCCATCGCCGCCAGAAGCCCCAGGTTGACATCCCCTTCCTCCACCGTCGTCCTGCTCTGACCCTGCCCAAGGAACCTCGGAGAGGAGCCTTCCATGCCATCAAACGCGTTCACCACCGTCGTGGTGCTCCCAATCTCTGCAACAAGCACATCGAACATCATGTCTCCTCCTTTCCTTGCTTTCTTCCGAAATCCAACGTCATCCTGTGTATCTTTTCCTTGTATCCTGTATCTCCGTTCCAATTTGTCTGTCTCGTCAATTATCCAGTTCTTCTCTATAGGATCTCTCCCTGTCTATTCCGCAGACTGTCCTTCCCTTACAATCCCTTCCTTCTCCCATCTTTTCTTCACGAGGAAGGTGGCGACGTCTATCCCTTTTGTCCCTCTTCCGAAGCCGGCGTCTATCCCGGTCTCTTCAGCAAGTTCCCTCACGACCTGGGTGCCGCCTCCAATGAGGATCAGCCTGTCTCTCGCGCCTTTTTCCGTCGCGATGTCCACAAGCTTCCGCATGTTCTTGTAGTGGATATTGTCATGGCTGATGATCGTGCTGGCAAGCACCGCATCGGCATGGGCCTCGATTGCGGCATCGACCAGCTTCTCCACCGGAACGGATGTCCCGAGGTAGATGCACTCGATGCCATACTTCTCGATACCGCCATGCTTGATGTCGATGATCTCCCGAAGCCCTACAGAATGCTCGTCATTGCCAAGGGTTCCTGCGACGATCTTCAGTGGCTTCCTCTGGACATCCTCCCTGATCTCCTCGTCAGACAGGAGCACGGGTTTCTTCGGGATGGTGAGCTTGGTCGCATCGATGTCGAAATCGACCCGTCCCTTGATTTCCACAAGGGTCCCTTCCGCCTTCTGCATCACCTGTTTGTGCACGACCTCGACATCCAGCAGACCCATCTTCTTTCCGATCTCGACCGCCACCGCTTCTGCGGTGTCCGCATCCAAAGGAAGCATCATGGTCTGGAGGACGACGCCGTCCCCTGCCCACTGGACTTCGGGCCTGACATGCT
>DATISI010000121.1:0-8054 GCA_035581745.1 Clostridiaceae bacterium | reverse complement strand
CACCCTCTTCGGAGACTACCTCTCCGGACTTGCACGGGGTCTGGAGGCCATTTTGGTCGCTCTGGGCATAGCCGTAGGCGTCGGGCTTGGTCTGCGAATCATGGGAGGAATATAAATCATGATATTGGAACTCGTATATGCCTTTTTCGCAACGCTCGGCTTTGCCATCTTATTCAATCTGGAAAAGAAGAAAGCCCTCATCTCTTCCATCGGAGGGGCTTTAGGATGGCTGGCTTATTCCGTCTCTCTGGATATCTCCCGAACGGAGAGCACCAGCTTCTTTCTCGGTGCGGTAGCCCTCTCCCTCTTCGGGGAGATCATGGCGAGGAAGATGAAGACACCTGTCACCATCTTCGTCATCGCCGCACTCATCCCTCTTGTCCCTGGTGGTGGATTGTACAGCACCATGCTGGATTCCCTCAACGGCAACTTCGGCAGCGCAGTGACCGGCCTCATGAACACGCTGAACAACGCCGGAGCCCTGGCCATCGGAATCCTCTTCGTCTTCACGGGAAGCCGGGCATACAACTATTACCTGAACGTCAAAGGAGGTGCGACGACATGAGAAGGACGAAACTGATCTACGCCACAGGCAAAGAATCAGACATCGAGAAGCAGGTGGAGAAAGCCCTTCAGCAGTACAATATCCGTAAAGAAGATATCATTGAAATCAAATACAGCCAGACGGCGAGCACCATGACAGCGTTGATTGTCTATGAGCATCAGCCTCAGAAATCAAAGGAGTAGACATATGAAAAAACTGAACACTTTCCTGTTCGATCTGGATGGGACCCTGCTGTCCATCAATATGAAGAAATTCGAGGAGTATTATTTCCACAGCCTTTCCCATAATTTCAGGGACCTCATGTCACCCCAAGACTTTGTGAAGCTCATCTGGTCCTCCACCATGGATATGGTGAAGAATGTGGAGCACAAGACCAACGAGGAGGTATTCAAGTCCTCCCTTCGAAACCTTGTCGACGACAAGTTCGACCTCTTCGAGGACCGTTTCACGAAATATTATGATACGGATTTTGTCGCAGTCAGGGAAGCGGTCGAGGAGACCGTCGAGATGGTCGCAGCGGTGAAGACCCTGAAGTCCAAAGGCTACAATCTCGCCATCGCGACAAATCCCATGTTCCCCAAGGCGGCAATCTATAGACGGATCGAGTGGGCTGGTCTTGACCTTGACGACTTCTCCTACATCACAACTTTTGAGGAGAACCACTACTGCAAGCCCCAGCTCCAGTACTATGAGGAAATTCTCCGCGATATCAAAAAATCTGCGGAAGAATGCATCATGGTGGGCAACGACGTCCTTGAGGACCTTGTCGCAAAAAGGCTGGGAATCCAGACCTACCTCATCACGGACCACATGCTGAACCGGAACAATATCGAAATCGTGACCGACCAGATGGGAACCTATAAGGACGTCCTGACTTTTGTCGAGTCACTCCCCTCCCGTCCCTGAAAAGGGAATCAGCACTTGTAACCCTATTTATATATAAATCCAATAAATACAAAAGGAAAGCTCCACATTCGGAACTTTCCTTTTTTTGTATTCTTGAATGCAGATTCTCTCCATAAGATCCAAAAACCATCAATGACCTGCACCCTTAACTGAAAATCCTCTTAGAACGACTTCACGATCTTCTCGACCGCTTCATCAA
This sequence comes from Clostridiaceae bacterium, assembly GCA_035581745.1. Taxonomy (GTDB): domain Bacteria; phylum Bacillota; class Clostridia; order Clostridiales; family Clostridiaceae; genus Youngiibacter. Next base: position 6,384 of record DATISI010000121.1, on the reverse strand, counting down.
TCTCCTCATAGGAGGTGTTGAGTGGAGGAAGGATTCTGACGACGCTCGCTCCCGCTGGAAGGACCAGCAGTCTGTTCTCATGGATCCTCGAGATTTTTTCCGGAAGCGGGGTGTTGATCTCGATGCCCAGCATGAGACCCTTTCCTCGGATCTCAACGACTTCCTTGCTGTCTTTCAGCTTTTCCTCGAGTTCCTTCTTGAAGTACTCCCCTTTTTCTCTGACTTCCTTCAGGAAATCTTCCGTGAAGATCGTCTTCAGGGTCTCATCAGCCGAAGCCATGGCGATGTAGTTTCCACCGAAGGTGGTCCCATGGGTTCCTGGTCCGAAGGTCTCTATGAACCGTTCATCACCGAGAAGGGCTCCGACAGGAAGACCATTCCCGAGTCCTTTGGCCAGTGTAACAAGATCAGGCTTCACGTCATAGTTCTGGAAGCTGAATGCGCGACCAGTCCTTCCGATTCCCGCCTGGACATCATCAACGATGAACAGGGCACCCTTGTCATGACAGAGTCTCTCGATCTCCTTCAGGAATTCATCTGTGGCGATGGCGATTCCGCCTTCACCCTGGACGGTCTCGACAAAGACACCCGCAGTGGTTTCATCGATATATTCCTTCAGGATTTCCGGCTGGTTGTACGGGATATGGACGAACTGTCCGAGCATCTCGCCATAACCCGTCTTGATCTTGTCCTGTCCGGTAGCGGACATGGTGGCAAATGTCCTTCCATGGAAGCTCTGCTGGAAGGTGATGAATTTCGACCTTCCGGTGTACTTCCTGGCAAGCTTGATTGCCGCTTCATTGGCCTCCGCACCGCTGTTGCAGAAGAATACCCTGGTGAAGTGCGCGGCGTCTGTCAGACGCGCTGCAACGCGCTCCTGGAGGTCGTAGGGGAATAGGTTTGACATGTGCCAGAGCGTCTTCACCTGGTCGATGACCGCCTTCTCCACATTGTCCGGTCTGTGTCCGAGGTTCAGTACAGCGATACCCGCGATATAGTCAAGGTAGACATCTCCATTCTCCATGGTGACGTAGGAACCTTTTCCTTCTTTGGGTCGTAGTGTGTATCTCGCATAGGTTGGAAATATTGACGTCATTTAAACACCCTCCTTGGTAATCGCAGTTCCGCTGAAACTTCCCTCACTGAATACGGCTTCCTGTCCGGATACGATCCGGACGACACCCACTCCGCTGTGCAGCGCCTTCAGCGCCCCCTTCACTTTGGGGATCATCCCGCCGGTGATGACTTCTGACGCGATGAGCGCGTCAATTTCAGGTTCCGTAGTCCTTTCGATCACTGCGCCCTGATTCAGGATTCCTCTGACGTTCGTGACGAACATCAGCTCCTCGGCATTCAGTGCGATGGCCGCTGTGGCCGCCGCGGAATCCGCATTCACATTGATATGGGTCCCGTCCAATGTCTCCGCGAGCGGTGTGACCACAGGGACGAGTCCCTTTTCGAGAACAAAAGACAGGAGATCCGTATTGACCCCGGTGATATTCCCGACCAGGCCATAACGCTCCTCATCGATGAACTCCGCAGTGAAACACTGGTCGGAGCCCTGCAGTCCGATGGCCGGAATCCCTTTCTCCTTCAGTTTCTTCACGATCTGCCTGTTCGTCTTTCCAGAGAGCATCAGCTCCACGGCGGACAGGACAGGTTCATCCGTGTATCTCAGGCCGTCGACGAATCTGGATTCGATCCCTTTCTCCTTAAGGAAGCCCGTGATATCGGGACCTCCTCCATGGACAAGGGCAACGCCATAACCGTTCTTCCTGAGCTCGATGATGCTGTCAAAGAAATTGTCATTCAGTTCGTCGGCGACGCTTCCGCCGCACTTCAAAACGATAACCTTCATCTCGCGCCTCCTAAGACCTGTAGCTCGCGTTGATCTCGATATATTTGTATGTCAGGTCGCATCCCCAGGCTGTTGCCTGTCCTTCACCCAGATGAAGGTCCACTTCGATGTAGACTTCAGCGGACTTCAGGTATTCCTTGGCTGCATCCTCGTCGAACCTGACCACTTCGCTGTTTTTCAGCATATACTGGTCTCCCAGCTTGACATCCACCTTTGACGGGTCGATGAATCCTGTGGAATGGCCGGCTGCTGATACGATTCTTCCCCAGTTGGCATCATTTCCATAGACCGCTGTCTTCACCAGACTGGATCCGACAATCTGTTTGCTGATGATCTGGGCATCCTTGTCCGACACCGCACCTTTCACCTTTACCTCAATGAGCTTTGACGCCCCTTCTCCATCTCTCGCGATCGCTTTCGCAAGGTCCTCGGATGTCTTTCTCAGCATCTCGTAGAAGACTTCCCATTCCGGATGCTCCTCGGTAAGGACGCTGTTCCCTGCCATCCCGTTGGCCATGACGATGACCATATCGTTAGTCGAGGTTTCTCCATCTACCGTGATCTGGTTGAAGGAGATATCTGTGATCTTCGAGAAGGCACGCTGAAGGGCATCCTTATCCACATTCGCATCGGTGGTGATGAACCCAAGCATGGTTGCCATATTGGGATGGATCATTCCTGAGCCTTTGGAAGCTCCTCCGATCCTGACCGTGACACCGTCTATGACGGCCTCGTAGCCTGTATGCTTCGAGATGAGGTCAGTGGTCATGATGGCGCGTTCAAAGCTCTTGGAACCCTCCAGGGAGTGCTCTACGTTGATTTCACTGATGCCTTGCGCAATTTTCTCCATGTTGAGGTATTCGCCGATGACTCCTGTAGAAGCAACGGCGACCATATGGTCCGCGATGCCGAACTTTTCAGCGGCAAGGCTTCTCATTTTCCTGGCATCCGCCATGCCCTGCTGCCCAGTGCAGGCATTCGCACACGCACTATTCGCCACGACAGCCTGGATTTTCCTCTCGGTATTCACGCTTTCTTTTGTGACCACAAGAGGTGCTGCAATGAAGGTGTTCAGGGTATAGACGGCAGCGGCGACAGCCGGTACCTCTGAATAGATCATCCCGATGTCCTTCTTATTGTATCTCAGTCCGACATGGACCCCATCCGCGCTGAATCCCTTCGCGCTTGTCACGGACCCGTCTTCCAAATGCTTAATGTTAATTTCCATTCTATTTCGCTCCTCCATCAATTATGGGTATACAGGTAGAAATCTCAAACCTGCATCCTCTTCTAGTCCCATCCATATATTGGCATTCTGTATGGCCTGTCCCGCCGCTCCCTTGACGAGGTTGTCGATGACAGACACGATGGTCACTTTTCCCGTTCTTTCATTCAATGATATTCCCATGTCGCAATAATTGGAGCCTTCCACTTCCTTAGTCGAAGGGAATTCTCCAAGGGGCCGTACCCGCACGAACAGGGAATCCTGATATGTCTCCGTATAGAGACGATGGATTTCGGTTTCAGAAAGCTTCTCGTTGATCTCCACATACTCCGTCGCCATGATTCCACGATTCATCGGGATCAGATGTGTGGAGAAAGTGATCACGCCGATCGAAGGATCCCACTTGTTCAGCTGCTGCTCGATTTCGGGCGTATGCTGATGTTTGTTCACCTTGTATATCCTCATGTTCTCCGAAATCTCGGAGAAATGGTTGGACACGCTGGCTCCTCTTCCCGCACCGGAAACCCCGGATTTCGCATCGATGATGATGCTGTTCGGTCTGATCAGTCCGGCTTTGGCAAGGGGATACAGTCCAAGCAGTGAAGCCGTCGGATAGCAGCCCGGATTGGAGATGAAGTCCGCCTTCATGATTTCCGCTTTCGCGATATCGGACAGTCCGTAGACCACACCATCAAGTTCCTCTTTCAGGATCGGTTCTTTACCATACCATTCCCGATAGACTTCCGGGTCCTCAAGTCTGAAATCACCGGAAAGGTCAACGACTTTAAGTCCAACCTCCCTTAATTTTCCAGACCAGTCCCTGGAGATTCCTGGAGGAACCGCAAGGAAAACGAGTTCTGATTTATCTTTGATCACCTGAGGATCGATATCCTCCATGATGAGCTCGACCACTCCATTCAGATGAGGGTAATAGCTCCGGATCGATTCTCCTCCCTTGGAATGGGAATAGATCGCATTCAGTTTGAATACCGGATGCTGGTGGAGCAGCCTGATCAGCTCTATCCCTCCGTATCCCGTCGCGCCAACGATGGCCACATTCATTATCTTCACTCCCAACAAGATTATTTTTTTGCTGTAATTGCAATTATAGTATGAATATCTTCAATGTCAATCGTATTTATATGATTTCAGCATTTTTTCAGCATGCCTCCGCTTCTCCTGATCAGCATGGAAGGCGGAACAAGCTTCTACACACAGGCATAGGCCTTTCCTAAGGGGGCTGCATGTGCCTTGTCGCATATAAATACAGGTATCTTGAATAATTGTATCATAATTCACCCATGGGTAAAAGGATTCCGTGAAATGACAATGGCTCCGGTTCACCCGGAGCCATTGATTAAGCTATTATTAATTGAAGATGACCTATCTTTTTCTTCCAGTCATCGCATTGATGATGGCGAGCAAGATTACCGCACCGACTACGGCTACGATGATACTCCAGATGTTGATTCCTGTAACTGGTGCAAGGTCAAGAAGACTTGCTACCCATCCGCCGATGATGGCACCGCCAATACCGATCAGGATGTTCGCGCCGATACCCATTCTGGCATCATTACCTGTGAATTTGCTTGCGATCCAGCCTGCAAGGCCTCCGACAATTATCCATGCTATTATACCCATGATAAACCTCCTTAATTATTAGATTCTTATTATGATTTTCTGCTGATAAGATTCAGGATCGTAAGTAGTACAATCGATCCAACGATTGCTACGATGAAACTTGTCAGGTTCAGTCCTGTTACGCCAGACAGCCCTAGTGCCCCTGCAATCCAACCACCGATGAAAGCGCCGACAATTCCAACGAGGATATTGCCGATTACGCCCATACCTGTGCTTTTCTTGACGAGCATTGATGCGATCCAGCCGGATAAACCTCCAAGAATAATCCAGACCAGCAAACTGTTAATTTCAGGCATCCTTTAACCGTCCTTCCTTTGTTATAGTTCAACTATCAAAAACACTTGTTTGATAGTTGAATAATAGCCCATTATCAAACCATAGTCAATCGAAAATGGCTGTCTAGAGCCATTGTTGATAGAAAGTTCGTTCTTTATAAATACTTGGTATGGTATATTCATATTCTTTAAAATATGTTCTTATCTATAGCACAACTTTATACATAGTATAAGGCACCCGGGATGCTATCTCGATAGCTCCAGAGTGCCTATAATTCCTATTATTTGTTTGAATCGATGTACTTCCAGCCCTTCTTGAAGTAGTCATATCCTGACATGACGGTGAAGAATACAGCAGCGTACATGATGAGGATCGGGACATTCGAGAAGAAGGTCTCGAGGATCGGTACACGCCTGAAGAGGTCCATCATGTAGTCTTCCCGCTCAGAGATCAGCTTGATGAACAGGGAGATGATGGCAATCAGCTGAGTGGTCGTCTTGACCTTTCCCCAAATGCTGGCCGCGATGACATTTCCTTCTCCCGCTGCGACAGAACGCAGACCGGATACCGCGAATTCCCTGGCCAGGATCACGACGACCATCCAGGTGGGGAGGATTCCGAATTCCACCATGGCTACAAGTGCCGCGGTCACAAGCAGTTTGTCTGCAAGCGGGTCCATCAGTTTTCCGAAATCTGTAACCATGTTGTATTTCCTTGCGAGACTGCCATCGATATGGTCGGTTATGGCGGCTACGATGAAAATCAGCGTAGCGATCGTGATATGATTCGGAATGCTTTCCACTGCAAGGAACAGCAGGAAGAAAGGAATCAGGATCATCCGGAAAACGGTAATCTTGTTTGGTAAATTCATTTTATTCACTCCATCACTCTTCATTCATTGAGCCTGACCAGGCTGTCTTGGACAGGCAGCCTCATAAGGCCTGCCGCCATTTCTTCTTATTATATCATCATTGGACCATTTCCTCGAATTAATTCTCTTCTTCTGGAGAATGATGATGGAAGCGGTATTCCCTGCAGCGGGCACAAGGTCTACAAGTCCCCTGTCTTGAGGAGGACCTGTCTTGGTTTGGCGCCATCCCTTCCTGAAATCACACCACGCTCTTCGAGCTGGTCCATGATCCTTGCCGCCCGGTTGTAGCCGATCCTCATCTTCCGCTGTAGGAAGGAAGTGGACGCCTGCTGGTGTTCCACGACGATTTTCACGGCTTCTTCGATGAGGTCGTCCCCATCCTCGGAGGAGTCGGCATCTTCCCTGCTGCTCTCGAGATGGTTCAGGATGGTCTCGTCATAGGATAGCTCCTCGAGGGGAACCTTGATCCTCGCCACGATGGCCTCGACCTCCTCCTCGGAGATGAAGGCTCCC
>DATISI010000120.1:0-3587 GCA_035581745.1 Clostridiaceae bacterium | reverse complement strand
GATTGTGGTCGACCACAGCTGTGTCATCGAGAATATCAGGGACACTTTAGGAAAATCGAAGCTCATCTTCGTCATCGATGAGGTCCTGAACGGGGTCTGGGAGGTCACCATCACGATGCCCTGAAGGTCTTCTTCAAGTCCTTCAACGGGATTCCCCTCCGGACAGGGACTGCAGGAACCGCTAAAGCCATGAATACGATAGAATGCGATAAAAGGATGGATCTTTACGATCTCATCCTTTTTTTATTACATTTAACATAAATATCGCTCGCCGTTCTCCACAAAATAGTTGTAGACGTCGGTGACGGATTTGCTGCGATTGCATTTTTTGCGTGACACGAGGTAGACCGCATAATCCAGGTCAAAGTTTCGGACTTCGATCATCCTGAACCTTTTCTCGTAGAGCTCCTTCTTGACCGACATATAGGGCAGGAAGCATACGCCCAGGCTATTGTTGATGGAAGATTTCGCCGCAGGAATGGAACCCACCTTGAACATGATGGGAATCCTGTCCAGGGTCAGCCCTACCTTTTTCAGCTTCTGCTTGAAGAAGGAGGAGATGGTGAGGGCTTCGTCGTCCATCAGGATCATCTCATACTTCTGCAGGTCCTCCACATCGATGATGTCGGGAATCTTCGAATTCGCGTGGGCGATGAGGACAATCTTCTCGCTTCCGATATGGCTGAAGTCCAGCCGGTCATCGCTGGGAATCTCGGTGACAAAGGAAAGGTCCGTCAGCTCGTTCACCAGGTCATTGATGGATTCCACCGTGGATTTCGCCCGCATCTCGAAGTTGTAGCCAGGGTATTTCTTCTTCACCTTGTACAGGACACAGGGAAGGGAGTAGTCGACGAGGGACAGGTATCCGTTGATCCGGATATTCTCGAAGCTGTGGTCCAGCATATCGAGTTCTTCCTTCATCTTGTCGAAAATCCGCATCATCGTCCCGGAGTACTTGAAGAGGATCCTTCCGGCTTCTGTGGGTTCCACGCCTTTGTTGCTTCGCTCGAGAAGCTGGTAGCCAAGTTCGTCCTCAAGCTTCTGGATATTCTGGCTGAGCGCGGATTGGGAAATGTGCCTGCTTGTCGCAACCTTGGAGATGCTTTTAGTCTCGATAACCTCTCTCAGATATTCCAGTGCATTCAGATTCATGAGTCACCCCTTCGCCAAATATTGGTATCGTGTTTTCTTATACTGGTTCGTAATTGCCATTGATAGTTCACATTGATAATATGTTATCATGTATCTGTGAGATTGTTAAGAGTATAGCAAAGATTATTTTCTAGGAGTGTGAACCTATGGCTGAACCAAATGTAGAACCTAAAATCGCGGCCTCCCCAAGACGTGCCGCTACGGTAAGAAAGCCAAAAAAGAACCAGATCCCTTTTGGATTCCTGACTGTCGCGTTTGTCATCATCGTTGCGGTTATCCTCAACACACAGTCAGCTGCCATTTCATTTTACTGGCTGACCGGCTGTGGCTTCGGTTTTGTCCTTCAGAAAGGACGTTTCTGCTTCACGGCATCCATGCGTGATCCCTACCTGACCGGAAGCACCTCGGTGACCCGATCCGTGATCATCGCCATGGCCATCACGACCGTTGGCTTCACCGCCATCAAGTACGGCTATTCCTCCGCTGGCCTTCCCGTTCCGGGAATGAGCTATGTGGTCCCCATCAGTTTTGCCACCATCTTCGGAGCATTCATCTTCGGAATCGGCATGGTCATCGCAGGCGGCTGCGCATCAGGAACCCTCATGCGTGTCGGCGAAGGCTTCTATATGAACCTGCTCGCGCTTGTATTCTTCGTCATCGGCTCCTTATGGGGTGCCCATGATTTCGGATTCTGGTCTGAGCTGTTCATCTCCAAAGGAACTGCTGTCTTCCTTCCAGACATCTTCGGATGGCTGGGTGCGGTCCTCCTTCAGCTTGGTGTGCTCCTTGCGCTGTATATCTTCGCAGAGCAATACGAGAAGAAGAGAAGCGCCTCCCATTAAGACCTTGTCATTTCTCCACATGGAGAGCTGGCTGTCTCTTCTTCAGCGAGATATCCCGGAAAGGACCTGGAAGGATGAGCCTTAACCCCCAACTTTTCCCCAAGAAAAATACCCGAAGTATTTTAAACCCCTCGCAAAAGACTTCCATCCCCTGGGAATCGCTGAAGCATGAAGAATATAAGACCCTTTAACCCTTTAAACCTTAACTCTTTAACTCTTTAACCCCTTAAAGGAGCCGGACTAAAACCGGAACAGGACGGCCACAGCATGTGGCAGGAACCGACCATGAAACACGAAAAATCCAGAATCAAAAACAAGAATCAAAAACATCAAAAATAATATGAAATATTGGAGGAATTAATAATGAAAGAAGTAATGTTAGACTGCCTAGGAGAAGCGTGCCCAGTTCCATTGGTGAAGGCCCAGAACAAGTTCAAGGAACTCACTATCGGAGATATCCTGATTGTACAGATCGACCACAGCTGTGCCATGAAGAACGTGCCCGAATGGTTCAGGAATGAAGGCTTCAACGTAGAGGTAGAAGAAGTGGATGACGGAGAATGGGAAGTCATCATCGAGAAATCCAACTAATCGGAGCAAAATAGACCCATCTATGGAGGTGTCTTAATTGGCAAAGGCAATAAACAAGTTCTTCGACGACATGAAGTCGAATGAATACTATATCAAATGGCTGAAGAATCCCTTCACCTACGTGGTGGCGGCTGTCCTGCTCTCCCTGCTCCAGATCATCACCCTGGCTTCGACCAAGAGTCCCTGGGGCGTATCCGGCGCATTCGCGCTCTGGGGCGCATGGATCTATGAAGCTGTTGGTGGAAGCGTGGACAAATGGTACTACTTCGCTGGCGAAGGCGTACAGGCGACCATGGCCCGGGGAATCCTTGCCCATCCTGATTCCTGGAGGAATTTCGGCATCATCGCCGGAGCCCTCGCGGCAACGCTCCTCGCTTCAGGCTTCAAGATCAAGAAGATCAAGTCCAAAAAGCAGGTATTTGCGGCCGTCTTCGGCGGTCTCATCATGGGCTACGGCTCAAGGATCGCTTTCGGATGCAATATCGGTGCCCTGTATAGCGGCATCTCCTCCCTGTCCCTTTCCGGCTGGGTTTTCGCAGTAGGAATGTTCGGTGGAGCGGTCGTCGGCAGCAAGCTGCTTGTGAAATACTTCATGTAGCAGCAGACTGCACATGAACATGGAAGGTGTGAAAAATCAATGTCCAGAGAGAAGAAAGTCGAATATTATGACGTTGTCATCATCGGAGGCGGTCCTGCGGGACTGAGCGCGGCTATCTATTCGGGCAGAGCCCGTCTGAAGACACTGCTCCTCGAGAAGTCCCTGATTGGCGGCCTCGCCACCTATACCAATGAGATCGCGAACTATCCCGGTTTCCCGGATAATCCCAAAGGAGAATCCATCACGAACCTCATGAAGGAACAGGCCAAGAACCTGGGTGTGGATTTCAAGCTCACAGCAGTAAGCAACGTTGTCCTTAAGGGAGAAGAGAAGGTTGTCGAGACCTTCAGGAACAAGTACCTCGCCAAGGTCATCATCATCGCGACTGGCGGAAGACCTCGAAC
>DATISI010000119.1:0-3943 GCA_035581745.1 Clostridiaceae bacterium | reverse complement strand
TCCTATCCGACGAGCGCTTACCTTTAGCTTTTAGGCGTTCCACTATGACGGTATGAAGGGAATTTCGGGAATGAAAAACACCAAGGCATTGCAACCTTGGTGTCTTGTCGATTCTTATGGAGCTGAGGAAGGGAGTCGAACCCTCGACCTGCTGATTACGAATCAGCTGCTCTACCACTGAGCCACCCCAGCATGTGGCATTCGGGACGGTATGCAGACCATCAGGGTTTCATATCGGTCTGACACGAGTCACCATTCCCAACAGGAATATGACCTGTAAAATTCCCTTCCTCAATAATAAGACAAAATACCGCATCAAGTCAACTTAAAAATGGCTTTCCTGCTTGTATTTCCATTCAGGCAAAGAAGGCTGTCAGGTCCTGATCTGCCTGACAGCCCCAGGAATTGTACGGTTCAAAACGAGATATCCCTTACTCCCCAGCCTTTTTCAGTTCCTCCAGTGCCGGTCCTTCGATGACTTTACCTTCATGTGTGAACCTTGATCCATGACATGGGCAGTCGAAGGATCTTTCCGCGTTGTTATATTCCAGTTCGCATCCCATATGGGTACATGTCGTATCGACGAGGAACAGTTTCCCGTTCATGTCCCGATAGGCACCTGTCCGTTTCCCATGATGTCTGATGATCCCGCCTTCATCATTTCCGATGTCTTCAAGTTTTGTCTTGCTCGAGAGCAACTTGCCTTTGAACATCTCTTTCGCGACATTCAGGTTCTCTTTCATCACCTTGCCCAGGCTATCCTTCACTTCTCCCCTGGAAGGTTTGAAAAGGTCATCGTACCTTGTCGTCTTTCCTGTGATGGTCTGGGTGAGGAGTTGTGCGGCGAATGTCCCGTTGGTCATCCCCCATTTCCGGAATCCTGTGGCAACAAGGAGATCCGGATGTTTTGATGTGAGGGCTCCGATATAAGGGATGCTGTCCAGCGATTCATAGTCCTGTGCGGACCATCGGAAAGCCACATCATCGACACCGAAATTATTCCTTCCAAAATCGATGAGATTCTGATACGAATCCTTTGCCGAGGTCTCCTGCCCCACTTTATGTCCTCGCCCTCCTACCAGCAGATACTCGATATCGTTTGTCTTCGCGAACCGGATGGAATACGGGGAGGATGAATGTGTGATCAGCATCGCATCGGTATTTCCCTCTGCAGGCCTTGGCATAGCCACCAGATAGGACCGGTATGGCGCAAGCCTTGTGAAATAGAATCCATTTCCGTCAAAGAAGGGATACCCTGTTGCAATGACGGCCTTCGTGCATCTGATCGTGTGTCCGCCTTCCGTGACGATGAGGCTGGACTCGTCGCTTTCCCGGATGTCCACTGCTCTGGTATCCTGATAGATCCTCACCTTGCGTTCCTTCAGCTTCTCGAGCAGGAAGGACAGGTACTTCACAGGATGGAGGTCGAACTGGTCCTCCACCATCAGACCACCTACCCCGGTCAGTCCGTACGGCAGGTCCCGCACAAGCTCGCCTGGAATCTCCAGCTTCCGATAGGCCTCATGTTCCTCCCTGATCTCTTCGAACTGCTTGTCATTCTCCGCGTAGATCATGGCATAGGTCTTCTTGTAGTCGCAGGGGATGTCCATATCCTTCACAAGACCGGACACGAAGTTCATGGCCTGAACCTGTGCCTCATAATACAGGCGGGCTGCTTCCTGTCCATACTTCTTGATGATTTTGCTGTAGACCAGTCCATGCTGGAACGTGAATTTAGCCGTGGTATTTCCTGAAGTGAGACGCATCGGGGAATGGCTGTCGATGAGAATGACATCCAGGTCGAGTTGCGAGAGCAGATAGGCCGTCGTGATTCCTGTGATTCCAGCCCCAACGACACAGATTCCACACGACTCTTCTTTTCCGAGTGTGGGGAAGTCATGCGGTATATCGTCATTAAGCCAGAGCGACAGCTTTTCTTTCTCAAAAACGGATTCATTTGACATAAGATCACCTCTTCCTATTCTTGCTATTCTTGTTCCCTATTCTATCCCAGCATCATAGACTGCGCTTTAACAATCGGTGAACTTTGAGTGGCATGAATCTTTACCCTAAAATCCTTACAGGTCCAGGCATAGCGGATTTGACCCGATACGCCTGGACCTGTACAGTCTCCTATCTGCCCAGCATCCGTCTCTGTCTCTCCTCCTGCCTCTGCATGAGGATGAGGAGGATGGCAGTCACCATCGAGCAGATGCCAAGGAAGAGGATCAGCACTTTCGTCACCTCATCCTCGAGGAGCGCCATGCTGTTGTTGAACTGGTCAATGATGAAGAAGATGATGACCATGGCAGACAGGATGATGCAGATGTGGGGCAGGACTTTTCCAATTCTCTTCAACGTGATCCCTCCTATTCCGTGATGAAGATGATGTCGCTGGTCTTGCGACCACCGTTTACAGGCTTATTGGCGATGCTGTCGCCGAATGTCATGGTGGACGTCTTTCCTCCGTCAAGGTTGTAGGCTGCAACGCACCCCAGCCTTTCAGCCAGCTCTGACAGCTGGACCAGGGTCATCCCTACTGAGTAACCTTTCTGCCTGCCATCCACGGTCACGAAACAGTAGTGGCCCGGTTCGAAATATCCGATCATCGTCCTGGGATTCAAGCCACTGATGGAACTCCTGAAATGCGCTATGGCTTTCCCATCCTGCATCAGTGAGGGTCCGAAGCACCAGGCCTGATATGCCCCTTCTGCCATGACCGTGTCCGCCTGGAATTCTTCTTCATCAATGACCTCCATCTTACCGTCAAGGTACAGGACGAGAACATCGCTGTCGGCCTCCGACCGGAAAAGCAACCCGTTCCGGATCACGACACCATTATTCTCCACTCCGTAATAATCGCCATTGATCGCCCCCACGGCATCATTCGATTTCGCCATGTCAAGCACTGGGGCGGTGATCGCTTTTCCATAGGTATCACTCGCGAAAGCGGACTGGATGTTCCTGATGTTCCTGACATAGATATCCTGCATATAGTAGGTGACGCCACCCTCCTGGACTTTCGTTAGCGTCACGTTGATATTCGCACTCTTGTAGCTGTCTTCCGTCTCGATGACTCCCCATCCGTGAACTTGTCTTTGAATTTCATGGTGAAGTCTCCAACGTCCGTGACGGCAGGTTCTTCAGACGGTCCAGGTTCCACACCGGTCACGACGCCTGTCACAGAATCTCCTGAAGCGGTATCTGTCTCCGCATAACTCTGTGGGGAGAAATAATAGGCGGCAAAGGCAAGGAGACAGAGCGCAAGCACCATGAGATCCATCAGGATAACCTTTGCGGGATGCCATAGGTCCGGTTGAACGCTTCCTTTATGCAGGTCTCTATTCAGTTCATTTTCCGGATCGTTCTGCTGTGTCTGATTCTGTGACATCTCCGACTCCTTTTTCCTTATGCGGGAATTTTTCATTTGCTTTGAAGACCACTTTCTTCTGGATGATATAGCTGGCCAGGAAGAGCAGACCTTCCACGATGAGCTTGGCTGCCACAAGTGGCATCCCAAGCGTCAGACTGAACAGGTGCATGAGCAGGTAGTTGCAGAGGAGGATGATGGCCGCAAGAAGGAAGTATCTCCACGCTGACTTCGTTGCCTTCTCCCTGCTATTGAAGACCAGTTTCCGGTTGACCAGAAAGTTGAAGGTCGAGCTGATGACACGAGCACCAACGACACTCACGAGAAGTGCTCTCGCCTCATCCATCCCTTCGAGCTGGGACCTGATCAGGAAAAGGGCTGAAAAATCCACGATGAAGGCAACGAATGACGACAGGATGAATTTCTGGATTCTGGAATAGATCAGGACAGAATCTCTCAGCACACGGTAGTGTGAAGAGGTGTTCCCTTCCAGATAAACCGTCTCAATAGGAATCTCCTCCATCTCCACATGGCTTGAAGCTGCAAAGAGCAGCACATTGATTTCATATTCAT
>DATISI010000118.1:0-4976 GCA_035581745.1 Clostridiaceae bacterium | reverse complement strand
ATGGATGCTCCTGGTAGCGGACCCAACGACCCCTTCCAGAGGTAATCTGTGGTAGAATAAAATCAAATAGAATCACCATAAAGAGGATTCATTTTGTATCCTCTTTATCAAATCCTGTAAACAGGACTCCCGTACTCACTTTCCATTTGTCATCCCCAATCCGCATCTATGCCTTAATCCTGGTCCGGTCCCTTCCGCTTCCATCCCCTATCGGGTCTTATAAAGGAAAGGAAGACGGAACCCGTACCAGCGACCCGGCATCTCATGCCCCTTCCCTGACAGCAGGGAGAAGCAAAAACTGACATGACGGATGCAAGCCATGTCGCTACATGAGAGGAGAAATGACCATGACACTTGAATTGATGAAGAGCCTGATCAAGGCTGCCAAAGGAGAGACCCGCTGTGACCTCGTCCTGAAGAATGCCCATGTGGTGGATGTCTTCAGTGGAAAACTGCTGAAGACGGATGTCGGAATCCGGAAAGGCTACATCGTCGGACTTGGAGACTATAAGGGAAACCACGAGCTCGACCTGACTGGAAAATTCATCTCCCCCTCCCTGATTGACGCCCATGTCCATATCGAATCCACCCTGTCCACCTGCAAGGAGTTCTCCCGGGTTTCCTGCCCCCATGGGGTCACCACCGTCATCGCCGATCCGCATGAGATTGCGAACGTCATGGGCATTGAAGGAATCCAGTACATGATCGACTCCTCCAGGAACCTCCCTGTGGACTTCCACTTCATGCTTTCCTCCTGCGTCCCCGCGACAAACAAGGAGACCTCCGGCGCGAGGATCGACGCCTCCGCGCTGAACGCCCTCTATATCCATCACTGTGTCCTCGGACTTGCAGAGGTCATGGACATCGATGCCGTAAAGGACTGCGATGAGGATATGCTGAAGAAACTCCTGAACGCCAGGAATCGGGGCCTCACCATCGATGGCCACGGTGCGGGGCTGACCCCGGAAGAGATCAACATCTACAGGACAGCCGGGATCACCACGGACCATGAATGCGTTAAAAAGGAAGAGGCACAGGACAGGCTCTCCAAGGGCATGTACGTCCTGATCCGTGAGGGCACGGTAGCCAAGGATTTCGATGCGCTCATCGGCCTTGTCACGAAAGACAATCTGCGCCGTTTCGCCTTCTGCACCGATGATATCCACATCAGCGACATCCTCGAGAAAGGGAGCATCGACCATATGGTCCGAAAGGCCGTGGAATACGGACTTGACCCGGTCGACGCCATCCGGATGGGTTCACTCAATTCTGCGGAATGCTACCATTTGAAGGAAGTCGGCGCAGTGGCTCCGGGCTACAAGGCGGACCTCGTCATCCTCGACGACCTGAGGACCTTCGCGATCAACTCCGTGCTGAAGCAGGGGAAGACCGTGTACTCGGAAAACGCCCTCAAATTCGATTTCAATGGATACACCGATCCACCATTCCGCAACTCGGTCAGGATGAGGCATCTCGAGCACGGCAGCTTCACCATCGACCTTCGGGGAACCGACTGGATCAACGTGATCCGGATCCTGAAGAACAGCCTGGTCACGGAGCACGTGAGCCTCCATATCGCCCAGCAGAACGAGTTCAGCGCCGACCTCAACGAAGACCTGGTCAAGATCGCCGTGGTGGAACGCCACCGGGAGACTGGCGGAATCACGACAGCAATCGTGAATGGCTTCCGGCTTAAACGAGGCGCTGTGGCGACAACGATCTCCCATGACTCCCACAACATCGTCGTCATCGGTACCAATGACTATGACATGGTCAACGCCTGCAACAAGCTCCAGCAGATAGGAGGCGGAATCGTCATCGCGGCGGAAGGAAAGATCCTCTATGAGCTTCCGCTTGAGATCGCAGGTCTCATGTCGAACGCCCCAGCGGAAGAGATCGTGAAGCGGCTTGGAAATCTCCATGAAATTGCGAGGACCGTATTCACGGACCTCGACTTCAACCCTTTCCTCACACTCTCCTTCCTCACCCTTCCGGTGATTCCCGAGCTCAAGATCACCGACAAGGGACTCTACAGCACCCTGGTGAACGACTTCATCAACGTAGGCCATGACAACCGCATCCCGTGAGACATCCTGACCCACACAAACTGAGGGACATCCGGGTGGACCATACAGCGAAATAAAAAGTCTCAGTTCCGGAAAGCCCTGATCATAAAGGCTTTTCGGAGCTTTAATGTTCTTGACCTTGTAAAACCGGGAAAGAAAGGCAAAAAAATAAGAACAGCGGCCATGAAGGTCTGCTGTTCTTATTTTCCTATATCCATCTATTCTCACCTAAGCGTTAAAGTTTTTCGAATTCACTCTGTATGAAGTCTGCCAGGGTCGTCCATGGGATGATTCTCGCTTTGGGCCTGTGATCAAGAAACGATGTTGCCGCATACTCCGGTTTTCCGTCAAGGGTCCTGAAGATGTAGTATACGCCACGATGACTGATCACAATCACATGGTTGGTGCTAAGGACACGGTCATTCTGGAGGTGGTTATGCTCACAATACTTCGTGAGATATTTGCATAATGTTTCACCGATACTGTCATATTTGGAAATCTGGTATGCTCCCGATACCCATCGGTACCAAGACCCCTGCAAGTTCACGAAATTGAAGAACTGATTGAAGTCAGTGATCAATCTTGCGAGTGCCGATTTCTCTGTATCCAGTGAATAGTCAACGTACTCCTTTTCGAGTCTGATGACCTTTGGTGATTCTGTCGCATTCAGTGTAAGCTGGTTCCTCATCGTTGGTTGTTCCATAAATCTCACCCCATATTTTTTACAGAATTGAAAAGGTTGTCTGATACGAGTATACCATAAAAAAATCATGTTATAGTCTCATACATATATTATTAACTTCTAATTTACAATGTACCATAATTGTTCCCGCTCAAGGAAAATTGTAAGGTACAGTGTTTTCCCATCGTACCATTGATGAGAGTACAAGTATATGACTTTTAACGAATGTTAACTTTGTTGATAAAATCATAACAATTGGTCTCCTTCTATACATGTTCCTTCCAATCTTCCAGAATGAGGGTGGCATTTCTTCCATTTTAGCAAAATAAGGCCATTTTCGGCTTCCATGGGGTCTGGAAAACCTTTTCTTTCAAAATACATGCAGGACCATGCGGCGGCAGGCTGCAGCTCATTGTGCCTATAATCCTCGTCCGCTTTTCAATCAATGTCCTCTAATGATACACCCTCCTACAGGACAAGTTCATAGAGTCGAAACCATTTGAGTCCGGGAATCCCAAGCCTCAGGTCCACAGTTCCCACATATTTATACGCGGACTGCTCATAAAGCGCTATGGCAGGTGCATTGTTCTCCAGAACATCAAGCCGTATGGAGAACATCCCCTCTGCGTCCGCGTAGTCCTTCGCGAAGTCCATCAGTCTTCTTCCTATCCCTTTTCCCATGAATTCGGGATGAACGACCAGGGTATGGATGACGATGATCCGTTCATAATCTGAATCGGTCAGCCACTCCCCTTCCTCATAGGCATCTTCCGGTTCATGGTTCAGAATGACAGAACCCACGATCCTTCCTTCATAACGCGCGACAAAGAGTGTCCCTTTCCTTACTCCAATCTCCGCAGTTTCCCTGACCGGATAGATCCCTTTCGCCCAGCCCGGATAATTGACATGGGTCTCCAGATAGTCGTTCAGTTCATCATACAGGAATCCGAGGCTTTCGATGTCCTCTGCCCTGCCCTTTTCAATCCGATATTCCATCATGCTCTGCCTTCCTCCCAAGCTTTCCATCAATCGCCCTCCTGCCCTGCTCATCTTCCGGTCTGTCCAAGGATCTGGGCGTGTCCCTTCCCCATGGATGGTCCTGATGAATTCCGTAGTCTTTCGCGTCGTGGTTATCGCCATATCCTTTTCTTCATTATTCCATATCCCCAACCACGTAATCTACCCTTTCCAGGAATTATTCCAGCCGTCCTGCAGTCTGCGACGCATCTGCGAAATAAGCAGGCCCAAGCTGTGCAGCTGCACTTCCAGGGATCGTAATTCCAGGGAATCGGATCCTTTTTTTGAGGATTCCCCCTTTACAAATCCCTGTACATATGCAATAATGTGTGGAAAGAAATCTTTAAACTAGGTGCTGAGATACCGGTAAGATTTGGAATATCCTGCGGCGCGGGAAGAAAATGACGCGCGCAGCTGTATGACAATCTTGCTTGAGGCAAGTTTTTTTTTGCCCATTTTCACCTGACAAGATTCTAAAATCTAGGAGGTATATTCTTATGACAACCAACAAAGTCCCGGGTTACTTACCTGATGAGACCCCACCATTTTTCGAACTTATAATTTTCGCTCTTCAGCAGATCGTCGTCATGTTCCCTGCGACCGTACTGGTGGCCCTGATCACAGGCTTCCACGTGTCGACAACCATCTTCGCGAGCGGACTGGCAACATTGGCCTTCATCCTCGTGACAGGGAAAAAGATACCTCTGTACTACGGTTCAAGCTTCTCCTACATCGCGGCAATCGCCTCCATCATGAGCGCGGACGCATTTGCAGGACTCTCCCTCAATGAGAAGATCTCCATTGCCCAGTTCGGTATCATCATGTCCGGTTTCGTATCGATCGCAGCCGGTATGGTCATCAGGAAAAGCGGCAAGCAGTTCATAGACAAGGTGCTCCCTGCGACCGTAACCGGAAGCATCGCGATCATCATCGGTCTCTCCCTGGCAGCGAACGCGATGGCAAACGCCTCGGCAATCCCTGCGGGAGTCGCTGAAGCGATGCAGTCGAACGCAAGCAGCTTCGCCTGGATCATCGCCATCGTGACCCTGATCTCCACCATCCTCTACTCCGTATACTTGAAGGGAAAACTCAGCCAGCTGCCAATCCTCTTCGGTCTCCTGACTGGATACTTCACAGCGGTTGTCATCGGAATGATGACTGGAATCCCGTTCGTATCCTTCAACACCATCACCTCAAGCAGCATCCTGACC
>DATISI010000117.1:0-7774 GCA_035581745.1 Clostridiaceae bacterium | reverse complement strand
CACCCGTCCGCCGCTGAAAAGACATAAATGCCTTCTCCGCTCGACTTGCATGTGTTAGGCACGCCGCCAGCGTTCGTCCTGAGCCAGGATCAAACTCTCAATTTGAAAAGTTTGAACTAGCTTGCCTTGCAGCTTCCTGCTAAAGCATATCTTGCCTCCGAACCAATATCGAAGGGCTAAGACTCAAAAAAGAATTTACTCTGGTTTTTACCTATTTCTGTTTAATTTTCAAAGAACTCGTCGCGTTCAGGCGACTTACATATAATAACATCCTGGGTATCTTCTGTCAACAAATTCCGCAAAGAAAAACCCACCTCTGTTATGGGCAGAATAACCATTGAGCGTCAATAGGTATCCTCTCCTCTAATTCAGATTTCTGATGATTTCTCCTAAAAAATATATAAAATAATTGGAATGCTACGTGGAGAAATGGATCCCCTTATCCCTTTCTATTCCGATACCGATATCGCTTCCGCATCATCCTCATGGCATCCAGAGGAAGAATCCCGTCTTACAATCGATCCCTTGGAAATAGAGAGGCACCCAAGCTTCCGCCTGAGTGCCTTTTCTCTATGTCTCACAGCCTCCATGACCGGATTTCCATCTGAGCATGCCTGAGCTTAGCCTTATAAGGTAGGTTTGTTTTCCGCAATCCGATTCTCATCCACGTCACGAAGGACCAGTCGATTCTTGATTTCAGCCTTCAGAAGGACATAGACGACAGATGCGATCGGCACACCGAGGAACATCCCCAGGATGCCCATCAGGTCTCCGCCGATGATGACTGCGGCAAGTACCCAGATGGGAGGCAGGCCTATGGCGTTTCCCACAACCTTGGGATAGATGATGTCCCCCTCTGTCTGCTGAAGGACAAGGAACAGGCCGACAAACCATAACGCCTGGATAGGGTTCGTGACAAGGATCAGCAGGAAGCCGATTCCCAGAGCGATAAAGGAACCTACGATTGGAATGAGCGCTGTCACCGTAACCAGGAGCGAAATCACCAGGGCATATGGGAACCCGAAGATTGTCATGCTGATGAGGAACATCGAGCCGAGGATTCCCGCCTCCAGGGTCTGGCTGGTGAGGAATTTTGCGAAGGTCGTATTGACAAGATTTGCGACCTCCAGAATCCTGTCCACCGTTCCAGTCGGCATATAGGCATACATCAGCATCCTCATGTGTTTTCCAAGCTTCTCCTTATGGAACAGGATATAGATGGCGAAGATGAATCCGACAAAGAAGTTGATGATGCCTGAGATGAGGGAAGAGAAGATGCTGACACCAGAATTCATGATGGCACTGGAAGCTCCGGTGATGAATCCCACCAGTGTGGTACTAAGTGTCTGCCAGTTGAGTTCTGCACGTTCAATCAGGACATCCGCATTCGGGAACCTCTGCAGGAGTCCCATCACATACGCCATGGCGCCTTCAAGGAATGCTGGCAGGGTCTCGATGAGCGAGGATATGGCGCTGCCAAGCTCCGGAAGAACAACGAACAGGACAAGTCCAACCACACCAATCATGATGATCAAAGCAAGCACGAGGCTGAGCGCACGTCTGAGGCCTGGTTTCTTGATCTTCACCACTTTACGCTCGAGGAACTTCATCGGGATATTCACGACCACCACGACACCAATACCGATGATAAAGGGAACGAGCAGCTCAAGCACATGTCCCAGGAAGGTCAGGATTCCCGGGATGTTGTGGAGTGCCCAGTAGAACAGGATGGCAATCAGTAATATCCTGAGGATTTTTCTCGTATCATTTCTATCTAAAATTTGTCTCACTCCTTTTCTGCAGGCCCGTTATCCAGAGACATCATGTCCCCGTCCATCTGCTTGGTCGTGACTCGTTCGGGGTGAGGGACTGCTTTCATCTGGATTTTCCTAAGAAGGTTCGCGGTCCATCTCCTAAACTTTCCTCTATAGTACCATTAGCGTGTTACCCTGTCACATCATCAGGCTATGAATTAACATCTTGGACATTTTTCTGCTGTTATTCCTGTTCCCTACGCCTGGTCTTTGTACATTCTTGCAACGTTTTGAATGAAGCGTCCTTTCAGACTGTCCCTCATCGGGATTCCGAAATGCCTCAGGGAATCCTCCAGGATTCCGAGCACAGCGGCCACTTCCTCTATCCTGGCATTCTCTCCCATATGTCCGATACGAAGGACTTTGTTCTTGAGATACCCTATGGATCCCGAGAGGAGGAGGTCTTTCTCCCTGTGCATAAAGTCAAGAAGCGCTTCTATAGAAACTCCTTCCGGAACTTCCACTGCGGTGACCGTGTTGGAGAAGCCGCTTTCAAGATGAAGCTGCATCCCGGAAGCGAGTATGGCTTCCCGGACCGCTTCTCCGATGATGCGGTGCCTTTCCTGGAATTCCTCAATCCCTTCCTCCAGGATGTTGTCCACTGCCTGTCTCAGGCCCAGGATATCGGAAACGGGCATGGTATACGGGAACCATTTCTTTTCCACACCATATCTGAAGGAAAGGAGATTGACATAATACCCCGTGATAGGGGTTTGCCGCTTCTCCATGACTTCGAAAGCCCCTTCACTGACGCTCAGGAAGGTCAGGCCGACGGGCGCGGAGAAAGCCTTCTGTGAGGCTCCAAGGCAGATATCAATGCCATTTCGCTTCGCATCAACCGGTTCTCCCCCTGAGGAGGATACGGCATCGACCACCGTCAGGATCCCATACCGTTTAAGGAGCGGGCAGATGCTGTCCAGCGGATTCAGCACACCCGACGGGGTATCGCAGTGGACCAGGGTCGCATACTTGAAGTCATGGTCCTTTTCAAGGAAGCTTTCAAGCGCCTCGGAATCGATCGCATTCTGGCGGTCTCCTGAGAAAAGTACAGGATCGCCGCCATACATCCTGACGAAGTCCGCAAATCCCTCTCCAAAGATCCCATTGTCGATGACAAGCACACGGTCTCCTTTCTCCGTGAGGCTGGCACACGCCGCCTCCAGACCCAGGATCCCTTCGCCGGATAGGATCAGGACCTTGTCGTCCGTTCCGAAGACCCTTCCGATATCCTGGCTGAGCTGCCCATATAGGGTGTAGAACTCCGGATCCATGTCCGGATTGGTGGTCTCGACCGCCCGCATGTTCCTGACATTCTCCCTGACTGCTGTGGGACCTGGAAAATAAACCCTTGTCTTCATATATACCCCTTCTTTGCTTATCTTTTACCGGGTGTCCATTCCCAGTTGAATTAATTGTTAACTTGTCCATTCACCATATTTTCATTGATATAATGTATTATACTATAGTTGTATCTATGCGAAAGTGTAATCGGGTAAATTCCGCAGGGAACCCCAGGAGGATTATGATTATCTATAATTATTTCTATTTCTTCGTCATCTTAATCAATTTTGGCATCTCTTTCTATATCATCTTCGTGAACAGGGAGAAACCGGAGAAATCCATTGGTTGGCTCCTGATCTTCATGCTCTTCCCCATCATGGGACTTGTCCTCTACTTCCTGGTGGGAAGGAACTGGAGGGGGACGAACCTCAATGAACGGATGTCGCCTGAGATGCTGGAATTCATCAATGCCAGCCTCGATGAGTATAAAGGCCCCTATCCCGATATCGCGAAGCTCGTCACCAACGGAAACAATACCCCGATGTTCCTGCATAATGAGATCACGCTGTATAAGGATGGGATCGAGAAGTTCCGGGACCTCCTTGTAGACCTGAAAAATGCCAAGCACCACATCCACATGGAATACTACATCGTCAAATCAGACGATATCGGCCGTGAGATCTTTGAGATCCTCAAGCAGAAAGCCATTGACGGCGTCGAAGTCCGTTTCATCATGGACAAGATCGGAGGACGAGGCTTTGACAAGGAATATCTTGAGGACCTCAGGCAGCATGGCGTGGAGATCGTCACCTATACCGCACATTTCGCGAACATCTTCAAATTCATCGACACCTCCATCAACTACCGCAACCACAGGAAAATCGTCATCATCGACGGAGAGGTAGGCTACATCGGAGGCAACAACATCGGGGACGAGTACATGGGGAAGAGCAAATTCGGATACTGGCGGGATACGCACATGCGGATCAAGGGAGATTTCGTACTCGGCCTTCAGGGACTCTTCTATGACGATTTCTATGCCGTCATGACCATCAATGAGAATGCGAGGACCTGGGAGTATGACAAGAAACGTGAAGTGTACAAGCGCGTGAACGATATGGAACAGTATTTCCCAAGGACCACCGTCACGAACTATCTTCCCATGCAGCTCGCCTACAACGGGCCAGCTTCCCCTTTCTCCACCATCGAGCAGCTGTTCATCAAGATGATCACGACCGCCAATGAGAAGGTATATATCAGCTCCCCTTATTTCATCCCTTCGGAAGGGACGATCGAAGCGATCAAGATCGCGCTCCTCTCCGGAGTCGACGTTCGGATCATCTTCCCGGAGCAGTATGACCATCCTCCAGTGGGACACGCCTCCATGACCTATATCAAGGAGGTCCTCCAGCTGGGGGCCCGGTTCTACCTCTATGACAAGAGTGCATTCATCCATGCCAAATCCATCGTCGTCGACAGCAGCCTCTACACCATGGGCACCGCAAACTTCGACGTCAGGAGCTTCTACTACAACTACGAGGTCAATGCTGTAGTCTATGATGAGCTCAGCGCTTCCTACATGGAAGGCATGTTCTTTGATGACATCGCGGAGAGCCGTCTGGTCACACTCGAGGAATTCAACAGCCGCGGTCTCATCACCAACCTCAAGGAGAGCTTTTTCCGGGTATTCTCCCTGCTCTTCTAGCCAGATTCAAAAAGGACCGTTCATCCTCATACCACCAGGCAAAACAGCGGCCATAGACCGCATAACGTTCAAAGGAGCCCGTCGATCGACAGGCTCCTTTTGTATGGGTTGTATGACGGACAGGGGGGAGGCACCCTCCCTATCAGCTTCGAAACAGTCCCTGGAAATTCCGCTTCCATTTCCTGTCTTCGCCTTGTCATTCCGCAAGCTCGTTCAGCTGCTCTTTGATGGAGGAGAAGGATAGTCCTTCCGCAAGGCAGAAGTCCTTCACCGTCTGGTTCGGCAGCGGCATGGGCTTGCCGAGGATCTCACTGATCTGTTCCCTGGTGATTCCGGCATCGAGGATCTTCTGGAAAGTTGTCGAACCGTTAACCAGGTTCTCCTCTTCCTCTTTCACCTCAGGTTCTGCAGGTACAGGTTCTGTACCGCTTCCGGAGGCAAGGGTCCGTGTCCCTTCAACGGCGACCTGATGGGTTTCAAGATAGGCCTTCTGCGCTTGTGTCAGTGCCTTGTTCTCTTCCATGATAATTTCTACGGCGCGGCTCAGAAGATAGGTGTCCTCAGGCTCGAGTGGCAGGTTCTTGTACATGGCCACAAAAAGCTGTACCGACCCGTTTCCGATCTCGACTTCAAGGTCCTCATACAGGGTCTCCAGGTCCTTGTTCAGGATCTCTGTCCCCTCCGTTTCCGGATCGATGGCAAAGGCATCCAGGAGGACAGCGATATCGACCTCGAACAGTCTGGACACGTCGTCAAAACTGTAGGATCCCCGGATATCCTCAGGATTGTATTCTCCGGCATGCTCCCCATCCTTATAGGTCACTGGAATCTTGTCCGAGGTTGTCGTCCAGATGTCCAGGGCCATGGTGGTCGCAATGCCTGTGAAGATGACGGTGATCAGGATGAAGGCCAGTAAAGTTGTCTTGATTCTCATGAGACCTTCTCCTTTCCGTCTTTGACCGGTTGGTATACCGGCTTCAGCCTGTCAGATTCGATTCTTCCCCACTGGAGGTTCACGGTCTCAGGCACCGGACAATTTCTTTCCGAGGTGCATTCCATACAGCTGATGCACTGGTGGTCCGTAATGGCATCCGCTGTCGAGACCTCGATGTTCATCGGACAGCTCCGGTCGCATTCCCTGCAGCTGATGCAGGTTGCCTCGGCACGTCTGATCTTGAAGATCCGAAGCTTGTTGGTCAGCCCGAGGAGCGCTCCATACGGACAGGCATACTTGCACCACGGCCGCTCGACAAACAGGGAAAGTCCAAGGGTGATGACGAGGATGATGAGTCCCGGAATGGCGACCTCCTCAGACCAGAAGGTGAAGAGGGCGTTATACGGATCGACCTCTGCGAAGATCAGGTATCCTGACCGAGCAGTGACGACCAGCACCCAGGCGAGCACGGCGTAACGCGTATACCGCAGCACCCTGTCCCATTTCTGTGGGATGAAGTGGTTGTGTTTCCTTTTGAAGAACTTCTTTCCTAACCTGCTCACCCATTCCTGCGCGGAACCGAGCGGGCAGACCCAGCCACAGAACACCGGCCCGAAAAGGACGGCAAGGACAAAGACGATCCCCATCAGGACCATAGAGGACATATGGATCTTCTGGATGAAGGTCCCAAGCGTCGCCATGTTATAGATGGTCACGACACCGCCAAAAGGACACAAGGCATGGAGTGAGGCTTCCGACAGAAGCGGAATCCCTCCTCCGGCTTCGGCAAGGGTCTTGTTGATGGCGATCAGACCGATTAACGTGAAGAAAAATAGCTGTACCGCAAGTCTGATATTCTTTTTCTTTTTCATGTGGTTCTCCCCCTATACGATTTCTCCCAAATGGGGTGCCGCAGCACCCCATGTATTCCCCTCTTTTTATGGCAGCAGGCACTCTTCCGGATTCTGGAGTCCGGTTCCATTGTTCCTGTTCATGGCCCCCTGACCGCGGGCTCCGCCTCTTCCTCTCGCGCCTGTATTCCCTGAACCGGCATTCCCCGCTCCGCGTCCGTTACCGGATCCTAGTCCGATGTTTCCCGCTGCGGCATTCTCGAATGCCTTCAGGTGGTTCTCGGAAGCGTTCTCCAACCGTTCAAACACCAGGGCGACATCTTCGGGAAGGTCTTCCTTGAGGAAATCCTCATACATGGCGATATTCACCTTTTCCGCTTCTATTTCCTCCGGGTAAGCCGCCTCGACAGATTCCGGAACAACGACAAGCTTCAGGGCATCGTCGACAGGAACCGCGACATCATGGGCTTCGAACAGGGGAAGCAGCATGCTGATATGCCTTTCCTCCGCCTTCACGATATTCGAGAAAGGACGCTGGATTCCATACTTGTCCAGGATGGACTGGTAGGTCGCTCTTGCGAGATACTCGTCCTGGATGGCGTACGTGAGCATTTCCTCCAGGGTATAGTCCTCATCCTTCGCCGCGGCGGAAGCCCCGTATGGAAGGTCGGCGGCAAGCGCGACAACGGATGTGGAAAGGACTGTGGCAAGAAGTGCTGCGGACAGCAGTCTCATTTTCTTTTTCATCAAAAAACATCTCCTTTTTGAATGTCATAAAGTCTGGCGGTCTGGCCGCCTCTTCTCTATGTTTTCATTCTACTCAGGAGATGTGATGGAAGTGTGATGCAATTAGGGACATTTTGAAAGAACGAACCAGAACGTGGTCCCTTGAGAAACCGTGCTGTCCACGCCGTATTCTGCGTCGTGGGCGATCAGGATGCTCCGGACGATGGCGAGTCCGAGGCCTGTGCCTTTGGAAGCTGAGCCAAGCGAGGAGTCTCCCTTATAGTACCTGTCCCATATGGAGTCAAGGTCCTCTTCCCTGATCCCTTCCCCGTTGTCCCGGACCTCGACCCTGACGGTCTCTCCATCCTCACGGATGACTGCCCGGACCATGCCTGCTTCCTCGGTGTGCTGGAAGGCATTGCCAACGAGATTGTACAGGACCTGTTCGATGTAATCCTCATCG
>DATISI010000116.1:0-4504 GCA_035581745.1 Clostridiaceae bacterium | reverse complement strand
TTTAGTCTTCCGTCCTTGACTGCAGTCCGTGGTTTCCGGAAGCAGCATGGAAATAGTCCCTAGCGCTGATGGTGTCGGAATCGATTGTCCTGCCCTTCTCCATGAGATGGGAGAGACTCATCTCCAGTGCCATGAGCATGGCTGCGTCGAGGGTTCGGTAAGCGAGTTCCCTCAAGGTTTCGAGTCCTTCATAGGACCTGCCTGCTTCAATGACGTCCGCGAGGTATACCACCTTCTCCAGGTCGGACATGTCTGCCCGTCCTGTGGTATGGTACCGGATGGCGTTCAGGATGTCTTCGTCCTCGATTCCCGCCTCGCGCCTTGAAAGGAGCGCTGCAGAGAAACCATGAAGGACTTCTGGTGTCCTGTAGGCATCTTTTCTTGCCTGAGCATCTGATTCCAGATGGCTCACAAGGTAGCCCGTCGTCCTGTTCTTCATGGCATCATGAAGGAGTGCGGCCGTCCGTGCTTTTTCCCTGTCTACCGCAAAGACGTCTGACAGGGCTATCGCCTCTTCCATGACGCGGCTGGTATGCTCATACCGCTTCCTGTCGAGGTTGTGTTTCAGGTAATCCTGTATCTCATTCTCATTCCACATGTTTATTCCAGGTACAACCCCTTTTCTCTGATATATGCTGCAACATGATATGGGACGAGGAAACTGATCTCCTGTCCCGATTTCACCCTCCTCCGGATATCCGTTGAGGAAATCTCGAGGATGAGGGAATCCAGGAACACCGCCTCATATCCTGCCGAACGGATGAACCCTTCCGCCTCTTTCCTTTTCTCAAAGGGATACAGTCTTCTCTCGAAGACCGTGAGGGTGGCCAGTTCAAGGATCCGCTCCGGATTCTTCCAGGTCCTGAACTCGATGAAGGAGTCCTCCCCGATGATGAAATAAAGGTCATCATCAGGATGGACCGCCCTGAAATGTTCCAGTGTCAGGTAGGAATAGCTGAAGCCCTCCCGCCTGATCTCATAGTCTGAAACCTCAACCTTCCCGATTCCTTCGAAGGCAAGCTCCAGCATGGCCAGGATATCCTCTGGTTCCCTTCTGTAAGCCTTCTTATGGGGTGGGATGAAGTTGGGGATGACGATGAGCCTGTCCAGCGAGAGACGCTCTATGGCCTCTACAGCCATATAGACATGTCCGTTATGCACCGGGTTGAAGGTTCCCCCAAGGATTCCGATTCTCATGCTTACCTTGGAAGTTCGATCTTCGGCTTGTTCTTGCTTCTCTTGTATACCACGATTTTTCCACCGATGACCTGGACACCTTCACATCCAATGGCAGAACAGATCTGGTCTGATGCTTCCCTTGGGTCGATACCACTGGTCTCAAGCACGGTGATCTTGACGATTTCCCGTGTCTCCAGTGCCGATTCGATCTGTCTCAGGAAAGCGGTTTCGATGCCGCCCTTTCCGAGCTGGAAGATCGGCTCGATCTTGTTTGCAAGTCCTCTTAGATACGCACGCTGTTTTGTTGTTATCATCTTATCACCTACATATAGAATTCGAATTCAAAATTGTTCAGCCTGACGGTGTCTCCATCCTGTATGCCCATCTCCCTGAGTTCTCTCAGGACACCCTTGTTGCCAAGGACCTTATGGAAATAACGGAGGGAATCCGGATTCTCGACGTTGATGACATCGAGCAGCCTGTCGACAAAGGTTCCTGAGACGATAAAGATTCCATCTTCATTGACCCTGATCTCATACGTGAAGCGCTTGTCTTCTTCGACGAACATCTCGTCTTCTTCATAAGTGATGTCCTCGACCGGGATTTCAGAGAGCTTCTGTGCGCATGCCTTCAGGAGGTCATCCACGCCCTTTCCGGTTGCTGCTGAGATCTTGTAGACATCGCTGAATCCAAGTTCTCCAACGCTCTTCCTGAAGTCCTCGAATACGGATTCATCATTCAGGAGGTCAGCCTTGTTCATGGCGATGATCTGAGGCGTATTCGCCAGCTTCTCATCATATTTCTTCAGTTCTTCATTGTTCAGGACGAAATCCTCAAAAGGATCCCTGCCTTCGATTCCGGAGATGTCCACGACATGCACCAGGAGTCTGGTACGTTCGACATGCCTGAGGAACGCGATACCAAGGCCTACGCCTTCTGCCGCCCCTTCGATCAGTCCCGGGATGTCAGCGATGACAAACGGATTGATGCCAGGAAGGCTGACCACACCAAGATTTGGTGTGAGTGTCGTGAAGTGGTAGTTCGCGATCTTCGGTGTCGCGTTCGTGACCTTGGATAGGAGCGTCGACTTGCCGACATTCGGGAATCCAAGGAGTCCGACGTCTGCAAGGAGCTTAAGCTCGAGGGTTACGGTACGTTCATCCGGCGGCATTCCAGGTTCTGCGAAGTCCGGAGCCTGTCTTGTTGGTGTCGCGAACTTGGCATTGCCCTTTCCGCCTTTACCACCACGCAGGACCGTCACCTTGCTGTCTCGCTTGGAGAGGTCTGCAATGACCTTGCCTGACTCTTTGTCACGGATGACTGTTCCCATTGGGACCTTCAGCACGAGGGTCACGCCACTTCTGCCGTAGCACTGTGAAGTTCCTCCATTCACGCCATCTTCCGCGACATATTTTCGCTTGTACTTGAAATCAAGCAGCGTTGTCATGTCCGGGTCGACCACGAACATGACGTCTCCGCCCTTTCCGCCATCTCCTCCGTCCGGTCCTCCATGAGGTTCATACTTCTCTCGTCTGAATGACACGGCGCCGTCGCCGCCTTTTCCGCTCTTCAGGGAAATATCCGCTACATCTATAAACATATTCATCTGATCACCATCCTATTCTTCATTTTTTATTTTTTACGCCTCTTGAGGCTTTGCTCTATCTTACATTATATCGTAATTTGCTTAAATTGAGATAAAATCGGGAAAGAATTCCGGATTCCTGCTGGACCTTAAGCGTTTCCGGATTTTTCCGCCTGTCATTCCAGGCATTTCCAGACAAAAAATTAAACCTGCTTTGTAAAAGCAGGTTAAAATTTAAAAATTATTCGGCAATTGTTTCCAGATCAACTGGGTAAACACTTGCTTTCTTCTTATCTTTACCTAGTCTTTCGTATCTGACAACTCCATCTACCTTGGAAAATAAAGTATCATCGCTGCCTTTACCTACGTTTGTACCAGGATGGATCTTGGTACCTCTCTGTCTGACCAGGATGTTTCCTGCGAGGACAAACTGTCCATCAGCTGACTTGACACCAAGTCTCTTTGCCTGTGAGTCTCTACCGTTTCTAGTACTTCCGCCTCCTACTTTGTGGGCGAAGAACTGAAGGTTCATAATAAGCATTGTGTTACACCTCCTCTTCAATAAGCTTTATGTAATCTCCGTACTGCTGTACGATGGCTTCAATCCCCATTTTCAGGGTCTCCATGAGTACCTGGGCTTCTTCTTTTTCCACTGAGCTCGCTTTGTCTATGCTCATGGAGAAATAGCCGCCGTCGTTATCCATGTCCAGCCTGTTGGGTATCTTCAGGATCTCGTCGATCCCATTGTAGATCATCATACACTGTGCCGTGATGGCAGCGCATACGATGTCCCGTCCGTAGTCATCATAACCTGCATGACCATCAAAGGTATAGGCGATGAGTTTTCCGGACTTCCTTAAAAATCTTACTTCCAACATGATTATGCTTCTATTTTTTCAATCAAAAGCTTTGTATATGGCTGTCTGTGACCCTGCTTCTTTCTGTAGTCCTTCTTAGGCTTATACTTGAAGACCACGATCTTCTTTGCCTTGTCCTGAGCTACAACTTTAGCAAGAACCTTTGCTCCTTCAATTAGGGGAGCTCCAACCTTGATTTCTCCGTTCTCTCCTGCGAATGCCATGACTTCAGTCAGTTCGACTGTTGAATCCACATCTGCAACGAGCTTCTCGACGAATATGACATCGCCTTCGGATACTTTATACTGCTTTCCGCCTGTCTTTAAAACTGCGTACATATGATACACCTCCTCACACCAGTACTCGCCATTTAAGGTACAGTTTACCTGTTTAAAAAACCTCTTCTGTGCGGCCTACAAGGTATTTTATCACTAGTGGTGCGCTGTTGTAAAGGAAAAGTTAGATATTGAGCAAATAAATCTCTTTCTCCCTGATCTGGTTCGAGAAGATCAGAGGCTCGATGATGAAGGGTTCATTGGTCTGGGAATAGGTCACATAGATGCGCTTGTCCAGGGCATCGATGTCACGGAGGAACTCCAGCTTGTTCGCAAGCACCCTTTCTTCATACCGCTGATTGAGCTCGATATGGAAGTCCGCGACACTGACGGCCCTGGCTTCCCGCCTGATCTCATTCCGGATGAGCCGCCTGATGGAGTCGAAGCTGAGGACCACGCCTTCGCCATGACAGACCCTGCAGTCCTCGAAGAGGTACTTCGAGATGGGATAGCCTTTGCTTCTTCTTGCAACCTGCATGAGTCCGAGCTCCGTCACCGGATAGACGCTGTTCTTCAGGGAATCCTTCGCCATCTCCTTCTCCCTGAAA
>DATISI010000115.1:0-1835 GCA_035581745.1 Clostridiaceae bacterium | reverse complement strand
CTGAAACGTTCCCTGTTCCGCTCCTTCTCCAGGAGGAGAATTTCCTTCTCTGGAAAATCGATGCCGTTGGGGATGTATCTCGTCCCTCCCCGGGAGTTGATTTTGAGCTTCCCTGCGACTTTCTGGTCCCTTTCCGATACGGTGATGAGGTCGGTGCCCTTCCTCGCGCCCTACCGCTCCAGGGAGATATAGAGCCTTTTCTTCATTTTCGACATGGGTTCGTTGAAGACGAAGCCGTGTGCGGTATAGACATTCACCGCGGCCCCTGCTTTCTTCCCCGCCATCCTGGCGAGGAGGCCTGCCTTGGAGCTGTGGCTGTGGATGATCTCATACCCATTCTCCGTGAATTCCTCCACCAGGAAGCGGTAGGTCTCCAGGTCATCCTTAAGGCTGATGTCCCGCTGCATCGATGGAATCTCGACGACCTTTATCCCGGCTCTTCTCAGTTCATCGAGAAGCAGTCCGCCGGGTGCGGCATAGACGGTGATGTCATGCCTTCCGGACAGCGCCTTCGCGAGCAGGAGGATGTTCCGCTGCGCTCCGCCGAGTTCTGACTGTGTGACCACGTATGCGATTTTGGACATAGGGACCTCCTTTTCGGGAGCAGGTCCCAAAATGAAATTCTTCCTTCTGATGAGGGACGATGGTGAGACATACTGCAGCGCAGGAACAGGCTTCCATGTGGGAGACCGGGTCCGCAAGATCTGCAAAAAAAGCCCCGGACCAGTTCAACCTCGTCCAGGGCTTTCTCAGACATCGTCCTGAAAGGTTATTACCTTGTCACTTCCTCTTTGGCCACACTGACGAGATACTGTCCGTATTCCGACTTCAGCAGCGGCTGTGCGAGTTCAAGAAGCTTCTCCCTCGAGATGAACTTCTTCCTGTAGGCGATCTCCTCGATGCAGGCGACGTAGAGTCCCTGCCTGGTCTGGACCGCTTCCACGAAGTTCGCGGCGTCAAGGAGTCCTCTGTGTGTCCCCGTATCGAGCCATGCCATGCCTCGTCCGAAGAGCTCCACCTTCAGCTTCCCTCTGCGCAGGTATTCGTTGTTCACCGCGGTGATCTCGATCTCGCCACGCTTCGAAGGCTTGACGTTCTTCGCGATCTCGATGACCTCATTGTCGTAGAAGTAGAGTCCTGGAACGGCGAAATTGGATTTCGGCTCCTCCGGTTTCTCTTCGATGGAGAGGACATTCATGTCGTCATCGAATTCCACGACACCGAACTCCCTCGGATTGCTGACATGGTAACCGAAGATCGTCGCCTCTTCCCTTTCCACAGCCTTCTTCAGACGTTCGCTGAAGCCGTAGCCGTAGAAGATGTTGTCTCCAAGGACCAGGGCCACCTTGTCAGAACCGATGAATTCCTCACCGATGATGAACGCCTCGGCCAGTCCGTTCGGTGCCTGCTGCACCGCATAGGAAATCTGGAGACCGTAGTCGCTTCCATCGCCCAGGAGTTCCTCGAAGGAGGTGATGTCCCTTGGGGTGGAGATGACGAGGATCTCCTTGATCCCTGCCAGCATGAGCACCGACAGCGGATAATAGATCATGGGCTTGTCATAGATGGGCAGGATCTGCTTTGAGACCGATTTGGTCACAGGGTAGAGTCTTGTTCCGGATCCTCCGGCTAGTATGATACCTTTCATAAATATCTCCTTTTATAAGTTGATGGGGATACGCTTCGAAGGTCTTTACAACCTTTTGAAAATCCGATGTCGACATCCTTCCGGATAACTTTCGGAATTCCCTTTGGAAAGCCTTTCGATATTCCGCTTTACAGGGGTTTCCCACCGCGATGCGGATGCCTTCCTCCTCATTGTACACGGACATGCT
>DATISI010000114.1:0-2776 GCA_035581745.1 Clostridiaceae bacterium | reverse complement strand
TGCATGCCCTGGAGAGGGAATATGGAATCGTCTCGGACAATGTCAAATTCTTCGAGGTGGTCACAGAAGAAGGAGAACAGCAGAGCGTGGACAGGAAGGGCAATGCTGAACTCTTCTTTGCGCTGTGCCGGGGAGAAGTGGGGAATCTCATCATCACAGCCATAGGAATCCGACTCTATCCCTATAAGGCGTTTGACCGGAGGTATCTCCTTTATCCGGTGGAATCCGCGAAGGAGCTGCTCAGGGCGTACAGCATCTATACCGGCCAGCCGGGGGAGAGGATGCCGACATCCCTTATCCTGGTGAATTTCCCAGCGCTTCCCGTCATCCCGAGATTCCTTCAGAAGCGTTCTGTCGTGATGGTCCGGATCTATGACCCGGAAAAGTTGAGCAGGGAAGGACCGGATTTCTGGAAGAACCTGATGGAGCCAATCCTTGAGGTGCCCGGTGCCATGGCCTTCCTTGAAGAGGAACTGATCTGCAGCGACCCGAGGAAGCCACTCTCGAGGCTGTCCAGGGATATCTATCTGAAGGAGCTGTCGGAAACGGTCTGTAGAAGGATCCTGTCCTCCGCCTTCGAGAAGAACCAGGGTGCTCCGCTGATGTTCACCTTAGTCAGGGAGGACGAAGAGACAGGGCACAGATGGAGAAGAGGCTTCCATGTCCACCTCACCGGACTCCTCCTTCGCAAAGAAGACCATGCGCTCCATATCGCCCATACCTCCCGGCTCCATTACGACCTGAGACACCATACGTTATGGAGAGAATTTGTCGAGGAACCGGGAAAACCAGAACCGCGCAGGCGTTGTGATGTGAACGTCATGAACCTCGACCTCGAGCGAAGGAAGATGGATGTACGGACACAGTACTCGCTGGAGATGAACCATCATCCACAGGTATTCTGTCCGCTCCGGGAAGAGATCATGAAATTGTCCAGGTGATGAACGGAGGCAAGTCTCCGGAAGGAGGGTTCCCCAAAGAGGGGAAGAAGTTCGAAATCCTTTGGGGGCCATGACAATGCGAAAACGCAGCCTATAGCATATGATAGAAAAAACACGAATATCTCAAATACTATATCATAAGGGAAAACAATAGGTTAACAATGATGAATTCTGTTTATGGAATATTGACGGCAGGATGCAGCGGACAGATAATCAAGATGGACAAAGAACGTTTATCCATCGAAGATGGTACTCGCATCAGGAGGTATCTTGATGACGAGGATGCCAGCTGTTACCGAAGTGGGAATAATCCTTTCCCTGTTGTCACGATCATTGGAACGATTTGTGACCCTTATGTTTTTTTGCTTTCATTTTCTACATACCATTATGGAATGGAGGTTTTGATAATGGATATCACGAGAAATATGGCCAGTGAACTGCAAAAGAGGATCAGTGGTTCTGTCATCGCTCCGGAAGATGCTGGATACGATGAGGCGAGAAGAACCTGGAATGTTACCTTCGAGCAGAAGCCGGCACTTATCGTCGAGGTGACAGGAGCAAAGGATGTCATCGAAGCGGTGAAATTCGCAAGGGAGAACAAGATGGGCATAGCCGTCACGGCGACGGGACATGGTCCCGCAAGAGCTGCGGACGACGCGATGCTGATCAAGACCTCCCGGATGACCCAGGTGAGGGTCAGCAGCGAATCAAGGACAGCATGGATTGAAGCAGGAACGAAGTGGCAGCGGGTCCTGGAAGAAGCACAATATGAGGGGCTTGCCCCGCTCATGGGTTCCTCCACAGACGTCGGTGCCATAGGCTATACTTTAGGCGGCGGTATGGGATGGCTCGCCAGGAAATATGGGCTGTCCGCAGACAGCGTCAACTACTTCGAGGTGGTCACCGCGGATGGGGAGCTGAGGAAGGTAAGCAGGACAGAGAACAGTGAGCTCTTCTGGGCCCTGTGCGGAGGCGGAGGCGGTCTTGGTGTGGTCACCGCGATGGAAGTGAAGCTGTATCCAATTAAAGAGATCTTCGGTGGAAACCTCATCTATCCGAAAGAGGGTGCTAAGGAGATCCTGGAAAGATACAGGGAATGGGTGAAAACTGCGCCGGATGAACTGACGACATCGCTGACCCTTGCGAATTTCCCTGATATTCCCATGGTTCCGGAGGCCTTGAGAGGCAAATCCGTCGTCATGGTGCGAGGCGCCTACTGCGGACCGAAGGAAGAGGGCGAGAAGCTGATCCGGCCATGGCTGGAGTGGAGAGAACCCCTCGTCAACATGTGGGGAACCATGCCGTTCATGGAGGTCGACAGCATCAGCAATGACCCGAAGGACCCGATTCCCGCTTTCGTGACGAATGTGCAGTTCGATGAGATTACGGACAAGGTCATCGATGAGCTCATCAAACGGGCTTTCCCAGAGAATGGGATGTCGCCTCTGCTCTTCTGTGAGACCTATCATACCGGTGGCGCAATCTCGAGACCGGAGCGGGGAGGAAACGCATACTCCCATCGTAACGGAGCCTTCATCCTGAAGATGATCGGGCTTACGCCGACACCGGAAATCAGGAGCCATCTGCTCGAGACGGTATCCCTCCTGAAATACCACCTGAGGGACCATCTCTTAAGCAACGTCTATATCAATTTCACGGAAGGCGACGAGAAATGGCACCTCAGCAAGGATGCCTTCTCCGATGAAGCCTTCTCCAGGCTGCAAAAAGTCAAGGCGAAATACGATCCGGAGAATGTCTTCAACCACAGTGTGGATATCACCACGGAGCCGGCAGAAATCCTGAAGCTCTCGAAATAAAAAGCGAAAGAGGAAAGG
>DATISI010000113.1:0-4045 GCA_035581745.1 Clostridiaceae bacterium | reverse complement strand
AATCATCAGGAAGGGATGGATGGTTAACGAGTAAGGCGTAAGAAAAAGTGACCTTCTTATCGAGGATGGGAAGATTGTGGAGATTGGTGAGCATCTGGATGGGAAGGATGCAGAGATCATAGAGGCTGAAGGGAGATATGTGCTTCCTGGTGCGGTGGATGTCCACACGCACTTCGACCTTCAGGCGGGCATGCACCGTGCGGTGGATGATTTCTATCAGGGGACGGTTGCAGCCGCCTGCGGCGGGACCACGGCCATCGTGGACCATATGGCTTTTGGTCCTGAAGGATGCACACTGCAGCAGCGGGTGGACGAGTATCACGGGCTGGCCGATGGGAAAGCGGTTGTGGATTATGGCTTCCATGGCGTCCTGCAGCGTATGGACGAGGACATCCTCGAGGAGATGGAGAACCTCATGAAGGGGGGAATCCCAAGCTTCAAGGCCTACATGACCTATGACTTCCGTCTGTCGGACGAGGAGATCCTCCGGGTCATGGCGTCTGTGAAGAAAGCCGGAGGCGTCCTCACCGTGCATGCGGAAGACCATGAAGCCATCGAGAACCTGAAGAAGGAACATGTGGCACAGGGAAAGACGGATGCGATCTATCATGCGAAGAGCAGACCGAACGCGACGGAAGCGGTGGCGGTGGCAAGGCTCCTTGCACTGTCCGAGAGAGCGGGCTATCCGAACCTCTACCTGGTCCATATCTCCGCGAAGGAGAGTCTGGATGAGGTCAGGAAAGCGAAGGAGAATGGCGCAAGGAACGTCTTCGTGGAGACCTGCATCCAGTACCTCTACCTCACGGAGGACAGGTATCTGCTTCCAGATGGCGAGGGGCTGAAGTATGTCATGTCGCCTCCGTTAAGGAAGAAGGCGGATGTCGACGCCCTATGGGAGGGCATCCGGGATGGCCTGGTCCAGGTCGTGGGAACCGACCACTGCCCATTCCGTTTCGAGACCAAGCTTGAGTTTGGCGGCAAGGACTTCACCAAATGCCCGAACGGCGGTCCCGGTGTGGAGGAAAGGGTGAGGGTGCTCTTCAGCGAGGGCGTCATGAAGGAGCGGATCAGCCTGCAGCGGTTTGTGGAAGTCTCGTCCCTGAATCCCGCGATGATCATGGGGATGTATCCGGAGAAGGGGAATCTCAGACCAGGAGCCGATGCGGACCTTATCCTCATCGACCCGGAGAAGACAGGGACCATCAAGGCCCACGACCTTCATGGGAATGCCGGATACAGCCTGTATGAAGGGTATGGATACAGGGGAGAGATCGAGCTGGTCATGCAGCGTGGGAACATCCTGGTCAGGGATGGGCGCTTCGTTGGAAAAGAAGGGGATGGAAAGTTCCTCGTCAGGAAAATCCCGACCATATCCTCCTAAAGCGTGAACGGGAAAGAAAGCGTGGAAAGACAGTGTCGAAATGAATCCGTAGGTAACATGGAAAGAAGCCCGAAATGGCTGCAAGAGGATGGAAAAGCAAGACCGGGGATACCTCCTGGACGTAGTGCGTCAGGATAATGACGAGAAAGAATCAAATTTAATATAAAGAGGATGCGATAGAATGGACAGCGTGATCATCATCAACAACGAGGAACTGGGACACGGAGACAGGGAGCTGGGCATGAAGCTCATGGGCGCATTCCTGAGGAAGGTATGGGCAAGCCCTGACAAGCCTCAGGCCATCCTGCTGTACAACTCCGGGGTAAGGCTTGCGGCGAAGGGCTCAGAGGCTCTGGGTGCCATGGTGGGTCTCTATGAGGCCGGTGTGGATATCCTGGCCTGCGGGACCTGCGTCGAGCACTATGGCCTGAAAGACCAGATGGCTGCGGCAAGGATCAGCAACATGGAGGAGATCGCCTCCATCATCCTCACAGGAAAGAATGTCGTCACCGTATAAGGTGACATGGAAAAAAGCTCTGCGGACTGCAGAGCTTTTCTTCATGTCTGGCCAGAACCTGTTAAAAACAACGACAATAAAACAAATTAATTAATGAGAACTAAATAAAATTTAGTTAAGATAAAAAATATTTAGAATGCCATTGCGTTCCCTCGTGGATATTGCTATGATGAGTACAGATGAATATAAATGATATTAGTGAGGGTGTGCGAAATGAATCCGAATCTAGATTTCCTGACACGTCTTGCCCATGGCATGGCAAAACAATTTGGAAGCAACTGCGAGGTCGTCATCCACGACCTGACGGGAGGCAACACTGAAAGTTCGATCATCGTCATCGAGAACGGACACGTGACCGGAAGGAAAGTGGGGGACGGTGCCTCATCCGTGGTCCTGGAGACCCTGGCGAACAATCCGGAGAATGCGAAGGACGAGCTCTGCTACCTGACAGAAGTGGACGGCAAGATGCTGAAATCCAGCACCATCTACATCAGGGATGAGGAAGGGAAGATCACGGGGATCCTGGGCATCAACTACGACATCTCGAGGATGGTCATGTTCCAGAACGAACTGAATGACCTGATTGCGGTGGACTCCTCCGTAAGCAAGGAATCCACGAGGATTCCACATGATGTCAACAGCCTGCTGGACAGCCTGATCGAGCGCGCGGTGAAGGAAGTCGGAAGTCCAGTCGCCTACATGTCGAGAGAGGACAAGATCAGGGCTATCCAGTTCCTGGACGCCCACGGCGCATTCCTGATCACCAAGTCAGGAGACAAGATCTCCAATTATTTTGGAATCTCCAAATACACGATGTACAGCTATCTCGACAAGGAGAAGGCAGAGAAGGTCGAGAAAGCCTGATTGAAGACATGGAGCCAGGTTTGCAGTAAGGTCATAACCCATAGAAAAGACGTCACATGTTCCAGTTGATGGTGGAACATGTGACGTCTTCCTTGTTTTCAATGCTTTTTTAGCGCTTAAACCGCTTTTTCCTTTTTGTCGGACTCCTTCTCCTGCCCCGTGACAGGGTGATCCTGCGAGAAAGCATAAGGTGCTTCCCCAGCAGCGGTATGACTTCGAGAAGATGGAGTCGCATCATTCTCCAGTCCGTACGGCTTCTCTTCCAAATCCAGGCTTTCCTTTTCGGGAAGGACATCCTTCTTCTCGGCTGTGGTCATGTAGAACACATACTGGAAGAAGGCGTAGAGGACGAGCAGGGTGGAACCAAGGACCACGAAGGCCCGTGCGGGCACAAACCAGCTGGAGACAGATCCTGTCCCGGTCAGGTATGCGATCAGGCTGCTGAAAGCGATGGCGCTGAACACAAAGGGGTAGGTGAACACGGAGAAGCTGGGCGTGAAGGAGAGCTTCACCATGAGCCTCGCCATCTGGACCAGACCGTAGACGGCCATGAGGAATGCGCAAAGGGCAAGAGGGATGAGTACGGCGTTTACCTTCACCGGAAAGCTTCCGAGGTATCCCGCGAGGAGAAGACCTGCAGGAAACGCGTAGAGGATGAGGGTGGGGCGGGCCGGTTCAGGAATGTTCCGGATCATCAGGACGCGGTAGGTGACGAGAAGGAGGAGTGGGAGGTACACGATGAGCCCGAACCAGAAGAGCATCTGACCAAGAAGTTCCATGCCGTAAACCGGTGCGGTCATCCCGGCTGCAGAGATGCCCACGAAGAGGACAAACAGACTCGGATACATCTTCTCGATGGAGAATTGACGAAGATGCGTCCGGGCATTCAGGACCATGAGCAGGACACACAGGCCGATGGACAGCTGCCACGCGGTGTAAGCCGCTGTAGGCATGGCGGGCTGGACATAGGTGCTGAGCAGCATGATGGACATAGGGAAAGCCGCCATGGCGGATTCCGCAACAGGATTCCCGAAGCTTCCTTTCAGGCTCTCCGGAAAGGACAGGATTTTCACGACCAGAAGGACCAGTAGGATCCCAGCTGAACCTCCAAGGAGATTCCGGGTTCCCATGTGGTAGGGACCGAGGAGGATGCCAAGTGCCGCGAGGCCAAGCATCAGTCCGGAAGTGGATAGGGGGAGTTTCTTAAGCCATTCTTTCATGTAGATGTCCTTTCTTTTCCTGGATATTCAGGAAATGCAGTTTATAGACGATGATAGGTACAG
>DATISI010000112.1:0-8443 GCA_035581745.1 Clostridiaceae bacterium | reverse complement strand
CCATCTTGAATTGGCTTTGCCGTGATGCTTTCCGGTAAAATTGAAAATACGGGAAGGAAGCGGCACGACCGAACATAAATGCGGGAGAGAAGCCGAAAAGAGAATCGGA
This sequence comes from Clostridiaceae bacterium, assembly GCA_035581745.1. Taxonomy (GTDB): domain Bacteria; phylum Bacillota; class Clostridia; order Clostridiales; family Clostridiaceae; genus Youngiibacter. Next base: position 8,334 of record DATISI010000112.1, on the reverse strand, counting down.
TGTGGCATCAGAGCTGCCATATTCCTGTTATTGCTGTACATATCGGAACACGGGATTCTAACAGGATTTGAATGGGAATGAAATAATAAAAGAAACCGAATGATTCGTTTCTTGGGAAAATTCGATGAATGCGGTATATTCTGGGAATCGAAGCCTGCAAATCTTCCAGACTGTGAAATAATATGTCAGAAATGAGAATTGACTTTTGAACAGAATATCCACAGTAATTATCCTCAACTGTTCATAAATCTGTGGATAACTTTTAGGACAGGCTATTGCTTTATTCATGATTTCTTGATTTTTTTCAGGCGTTTTGAGGTTTTCCGAGTACATTTCACAGCATTTCCACAAGTTATCCACAGGCGATTGTTAACAATGTGCATAACTGAACAGATGTTTTGGTTTTGTCTGGTGTTTAACAGGATTTACATTTCTGGATAAAACAAAGAAAAAAGACCAGGGACAGCGTTAGCTGTCTATGGTCTTTGCGGAGTCCTTAAGGAGTTCTTCCAGGTTGTGGAGTTCGAGTGGAGAAAGGCTTCTCCACTTCCCGGTTTCCAGGGAACCGAGGTTGATGTTGAGGATCCTGATCCTCTTCAGGGCAACAACCCGGTATCCGAGATATTCCACCATCCTTCTGATCTGGCGGTTCAGGCCCTGGGTGAGGATGATCCTGAAAGTGCTCTTGTCGATCTTCTCGACTTTGCACTTCTTTGTCACAGTGTCGAGGATAGGAACGCCATTTGACATCTTCGCGAGGAAATCGTCATCGATCGGTTTGTTGACACTGACGATATATTCCTTCTCATGCTGGTTCCTTGACCTCAGGATCTTGTTCACGATGTCACCGTCATTGGTCATCAGGATGAGTCCCTCGGAATCCTTGTCGAGTCTTCCGATAGGGAAAATCCTTTCCTTGTGGTGGACGAAGTCGACGATGTTGTTCGCAGTCCTCGTGTCTGTCGTGCTTTCAATGCCTCTCGGCTTGTTCAGTGCGATATAGACGAGGGGAGGCTTGTTGGTGATGAGTTTTCCATCCACTTCGATGGCATCGTCTGCAGTCACCTTGAGGCCCATGACAGCGACCTCACCGTTGACCTTCACACGCTTCTTCTCGATCAGGGTGTCCGCTTCGCGTCTGGAGCAGTAGCCGGTATCCGCGATGGCTTTGTTCAGTCTTTTCTCTTCCATGTTTCATTCCTCATTTCGTTCTTTGTTTCTTTCTATGTTCCATATCGTTCTGATACGTCCTGCATGATTCCCTGGAGATGCTCCGATGATATCGACCAGGACAGTATCTAAAGAATCCATATTCGATTAGACAAATTACAACTAATAGTATACAATCAAATCAGATGGATTGTACCATAAATTTGAAAATTTGGGTAGGATTTGTCACATCACTTTGAAATGGAGGGATTGAAATGGAGAAGAAAGTTGTCATATATACTTCGGAAACATGCCCATATTGCGATCTGGCCAAAGAGTATTTCCAGGAGAACGACATCAAATATGAAGAGAAGAGCACCATGAAGCCGGAATACAGGAAAGAGCTGATCGGACTCGGCGTCAGAAGTGTACCTACGATCTTTGTGGATGACAAGTACATGGTTGGATTCGAAGTCGGAGCTTTTGAGGAACTCTACAAAGGCGAAAACAAATAGCGTATGGAACCTGGACTGTCCTTTTGGGCAGTCCGTTTGTTTGCCCTGAGGAATGGATACACAAAGTAAATACATGGACTGAAACTCTCCTTATTGGAGCGCTTCAGTTCATGTCTTTTAAGATGTCTATTAAGATGTCCTCTTATGGAGCTTCCGCAAGGATCAGGTTCCCGTCATTGTTGATCCGATAGGTAAGCTGGTAGTCCACGATCCGCTCATGGCTCCTTCCGGAATGGAAGAAGTCTTCAGGAAGGGGTTCTCCGGAAATCAGGATGGTGATCTCATCACCCTCTTTGATGTACTGCTTGATATAGGCCTGCTCGATGACCTCACCAATGGTGGTGTCCACGTCCTTCTCGTCAAAGATGGCATCTTCCAGGATCTTCTGCCCCTGCTTGTTGTTCGCCTTTGAAGCGACCATCTGTCCCAGTTCGTTGTATTTCATCCGCACTTCTCCGCTTGCGCGGATGATGACTGTGGTGGAGATGCTCTTGGAGAGGGTGTAGGACACCCCGCTGAAGACGATGAGGAGGAAGAGGAGAAGGAGGAGCGGCATCTTGAGATGATTCTTCGTGCTCAGCATCTCTCCGGTGGTGACCTCGCCGATACTGGTGTCGGTGTTGTCCACAGCCAGGAACTCTCCCTGACTGGTCAGGACGATGGTCCTTCCGGAGGATTTGCGCACCGCGATTCCGGTATAGATCCTCGATTCCTTCACGAACTGGTCCTGCTTCGTATTCGGGACATATTCCATGTACCGGGTCAGCAAAGGATACTTCTCCCCATAGAAGAGGACGATGTAGGCTGCGAGATAGGACTCATATTTCTGGAGAAGGAAAGAAGGTTCCTCTACCAGTCTGGAGATTTTTTTCAGTGGAAGTTTTCTCATCGAAAGGAACTCGTTCAGGATCTTTTCCTCCGAGATGACAATGAGGGCGATGTTAAGAAGGAGGTTCCTTATCCGTTCGGATGGAATCTCCCTTGTCAGTTTCAGGGGACTGATCCTGTAGAAGGAAAGCTCCTTGTTCAGGATGGCAATCTGACGTTCCCTGCTCACAATCTCATTCTTGTTGTAGATCTCGATGGCTGGACGCTGCAAGAACACATATTTATCTTTGTCTAAAACCCTTCTGGCCATAACTCACCCTATCTGACTTCAATCAGCATTGAAGATTTATCGGAGGAATGTCGTGGTGGAGACCCTGCCTGCTGCCCACGATTCCTTATAAAGATATTCTAGCATAAATAGCCGGGTGTGGTGATAAAATATAAGGAATTACAAGATTTCATGGTGTTATTTCACTACTGGTAAGAATGCGGAAAAAGTCTGTGGTGTACAGCACCGAGTGGTTTAGCCTGTGAAATCAGATGCTGGATATGGAAATCCAGGAGAAAAAAGGAGGAATCCCACCAGACTGGCGTGCATCACGCCCCATTTCGATTATAATGGGTAGTGAGGGCTGGGCTGGACAATCCCGAGCCAGGAGAAAGTGGCATCCGGATGGATGGAATGAAGAGAGGAAGCGTGAAGCATATGGGAAATGGAATGGGAAATGTCATCAGGGAGAAAAAGGCAGGGGGTTGGAAGCTGCGGCTGGTCCAGGCCCTCGTGGTCATTCTCGCCTTCGCAGGGGTGGGCGTCTACATCTATGCCCAGGACTATTACAGGGCATCCGTGACGGCGCTGGAGGCCATAGAGGCGGAGAACCTCGTGGACGGGGACCTGGTCTATGCCAGGGAGGAAGCGACGAAAGGCGTCATCATCTATCCCGGTGGGAAGGTCGATGAGAAGGCTTATGCCTACCTCGCGAAAAGCCTGTCAGACCTGGGGTATGAGACCGTGGTACTGAAGATGCCGCTGAAGCTGGCGATCCTTGGCGGAAACAAGGCCAGGAAATATGTCGAGGATAGGGAAAGGATCGAGGAATGGGTGGTCATCGGACATTCCTTAGGTGGCGTTGCCGCTGCCGGATTCATCGAGAAGAATCCCGAAAAGATCGGGGGCATGGTGTTCATGGGTTCTTACCCGACAGAGAATACCTACCTCGGAGACAATGGGATCAGCATCTATTCCTTCGTGGGGACCGAAGACCGGATCATCAACAAGGAAGCGCTCCTTTCGTCTGTGGACTCCCTCGGTGAATTCGGGCAGCTAGTGGAGATTCCCGGGGGCAACCACAGCTACTACGCGAACTATGGGAACCAGGAGAATGACGGTACGGCTTCCATCGGGTATGCCGAGCAGCAGCAGTATATCCTCGATGCCGTGACGGAAATCTTCGCGGACTAGCGTGCCTGGTCTTCCGAAAACCTCTGGAGCACAAAAGGTTTCGCTCCAGATTGTTACACGGTGCTGAGTTTTCGGTGGAGAGGCACGTGTTCTGCCGGGGCGAGCAGGAACCATGACGCGAATTTAACAAGTTGAATAATCGTTCGCGGAAAAGATGCATAATCTATAATAATATTCTCATAATTGGGCCTCTCCATTATGGATTGTGAAATAAACAGCTTGTTATATTTGATAAGTTATATTTTATTAAAAAAATTGGATTTTATTGATAAAAACCTCCACAACTCCTTGTTAAATATGTTATTATGTTGTTAGTAAATTATTTAACGAAGAGGTGTATAATGGACAAGAAAAGAGATATATCAATGGCCGTGATCAAAAGGCTTCCAAAGTATTACAGACATCTTGCGGAGCTTTTAAGGAATGATGTGGACAGGATTTCCTCCAAGGAACTGAGCGACAAGATCGGTTTCACCGCATCACAGATCAGGCAGGACTTCAACTGTTTCGGCGGTTTCGGTCAGCAGGGCTATGGATACAATGTCAAGGAACTGTATAGCGAGATCGGAAAGATCCTTGGAATCGACAAGGAATACTCCACGATCATCGTAGGCGCAGGAAACATCGGACAGGCCATCGCGAACTATTCGAGATTCGACAAGATGGGCTTCAACCTGAAAGGGATCTTTGACACGAACCCCAAGATGATCGGGATGCGAATCAAGGACATCGAGATCGACGACGTCGACAACATCGAAAGCTTCCTGAAAAAGAACACCATCGATATCGGTATCGTCTGCGTGCCATCGAACCATGCACAGAAGATCGCAGAGATCCTGGTCGCAAACAACATCAAGGGAATCTGGAACTTCGCTCCGATAGACCTCGATGTGCCGGAAGGCGTATCCGTGGAGAATGTACACCTCAGTGAGAGCGTACTGACCCTGGTCTACCTCATGAACGAAGCCAAGAACGAGAAATAAGGACATTCAGATAGGAATGTAGCGATAAAAGGCAGGAACCGCAAGCGGAACCTGCCTTTTCCATGGAGATTTTTGGCCCACATCGGGTTTCATCGTGTGAAATCCTGAAGAGAATCTTATTTTTTGTGAAATATGTGGTCAGTTATGCTACAATTAACTATCAAATTAACTATCAAAAGAACAAGGGGATTGGGTATGTATTTAATAACGAAAAAGGCAGAACTTACCAAGAATATCTACTGGATGGACATCCTGGCACCAAGAGTTGCGAAATCCGCAAAACCAGGCCAGTTCATCATCGTGAAAGTCAGCGAAAAAGGGGAAAGGATTCCTCTTACCATATGTGACTATGACAGGGCCGCGGGAACGGTAGCCATCGTATTCCAGGCCATGGGGGACTCGACAATGAAGCTTGCCGACCTTAACGAGGGAGACCATGTACACGATTTCGTGGGACCGCTTGGAAATCCTTCAGAACTGATCTTCGAGGATGTCGAAGAGCTGAAGGCGAAGAGGATCCTCTTCGTTGCAGGCGGCGTGGGAACCGCACCCGTGTATCCACAGATCAAGTTCCTGCATGAGCGGGGAATCGATGTGGATGTCGTCATCGGAACCAAGAACTGGGGGACACTGATCCTCGAGGACAAGATGAAGGCGGCATGCAAGAACCTTTATGTCTGTACGGACGACGGAAGCTATGGCTTCAAGGGAATGGTCACCGAGAAGATCAAGGACCTCGTGAACAACGAGGGAATCAAATATGACCTCTGCGTCGCCATCGGACCAATGATCATGATGAAGTTCGTCTCCATCCTGACCAAGGACCTCCAGATTCCGACCATCGTCTCCCTGAATCCCATCATGGTGGACGGGACCGGAATGTGCGGCGCCTGCAGGGTGACCGTTGGCAAGGAAGTCAAGTTCGCATGTGTGGACGGACCGGAGTTCGACGCGCATCTCATCAACTTCGACGAGGCCATGAGAAGACAGGCGATGTACAAATCCACAGAGGGAAGAAAGCAGGTCATCGCGACAGAAAAGGACAAGCACGTCCATAAAGAGAACTGTGACTACAGGGAGGCAGCAAATGAGGTTAAATAAGGTTCCGGTAAGAGAACAGGCACCGGAGAAAAGGATAAAGAATTTCAGCGAGGTCAGCTTCGGATACAATTTCGAGGAGGCCAAATTCGAGGCAGACAGATGTCTCAACTGCAAGAAACCAAGATGCGTGCCGGCATGTCCGGTAGCCATCGATATCCCTGCGTTCATCCTGAAACTGAGGGAAGGCGATGTTGAGGAAGCGGCGAAGATCATCGCACTTTCCAGCTGTCTTCCTGCGGTCTGCGGAAGGGTTTGTCCTCAGGAAGAGCAGTGCGAAGGCAGCTGCATCGTGGGGATCAAGGGAGAAGCGGTCAACATCGGAAAGCTCGAGCGATTCGTTGCGGACTGGTCACGGGAGAACAACATCAACCTGACCCCTGAGATCGTTCCAAACCACATCAAGGTGGCTGTCGTGGGCAGTGGACCGGCAGGACTGTCCTGTGCGGGTGACCTTGCGAAAATGGGTTACGATGTCACGATTTTCGAAGCGCTCCACGAGCCAGGCGGAGTCCTGGTCTATGGAATCCCTGAGTTCAGGCTTCCAAAGGAACTCGTCGTCCGTGAAGAGATCAACCTCCTGAAGAAGATCGGCGTCAAGATCGAGACCAATGTCATCATCGGCAGGACCGTGACCATCGAGGAACTCTTCGAGGAAGAGGACTTCAAGGCGGTGTTCGTCGGTTCAGGCGCAGGGCTTCCGAAGTTCATGGGCATCAATGGAGAGAATGCGAACGGCGTCATGTCGGCGAATGAGTACCTGACAAGGGCCAACCTCATGAAGGCCTTCAGGAACGACTATGACACACCAATCACGTTGGGAAACAAGGTAGCCGTCGTTGGTGCTGGTAATGTCGCCATGGATGCGGCAAGGACAGCGATACGACTTGGTGCGGAATCCTATATCGTCTACAGACGTTCCGAGAAGGAAATCCCTGCGAGGATAGAGGAAGTGCATCACGCGAAAGAAGAAGGCGTGCAGTTCAACCTCCTGGTGAATCCGGTGGAGATCCTGACCAATGAGAGCGGCTGGGTGACAGGCCTCAAGTGTGTCAGGATGGAGCTTGGGGAACCAGACCAGTCCGGCAGGAGAAGACCGGTTGAGCTTCCGGGATCCGAGTTCACGATCGAATGCGACAGCGTCATCATGAGCCTTGGAACCTCACCGAATCCACTGATCGCGTCCACGACGCCTGGAATCGAGACCAACAGGCACGGATGCATTATCATCAATGAGGAGAACGGCGAGACCTCCAAAAAGGGAATCTTCGCAGGCGGAGACGCCGTGACAGGTTCTGCGACCGTCATCCTGGCGATGAGTGCAGGACGCAGTGCCGCAGCGGGAATCGACCGATACATCAAAGAGAAGAACGCGAAGGCCGAATAACGGCATCTGAATAAGGAATACGAGGTAAGAGTCATGGATTATGATGGTTATGTCGTACGGGAAAATGGAATATTGCTGAACGGGGTACGGAACTTCAGACCAAAGCACATCTTTGAATGTGGACAATGCTTCAGATGGGAAAAGGTCTCGGAGGAACGTTACCTCGGCGTGGTGAGGGGCAGGGTCATTGAGGTCATGCCGGAGGGAGAGGATATCTTCCTCAAGAACGTCACGGAACAGGATTTCCTCGAGGTTTTCGAAGACTATTTCGACCTGAAACGGGATTATGCCCGGGTCAAGGAGAAGCTTTCCGAAGATCCCGTATTGAAACAGTCCGTCGAATATGGCTATGGCATCAGGATCCTGAACCAGGAACCTTTTGAGACCCTCATCTCCTTCATCATCTCCTCGAACAATGGAATCCCGAGGATCAAGGGGGCGGTGAAGCGCATCGCGGAAAGTTACGGAGACCCGATCCTTTACGAAGGGAAGACCTATCATGCCTTCCCCACACCAAGGCAGCTCCGTGAGGCCTCGGAAGAGGACCTCTACGCCCTCGGCGTGGGATACCGGGCAAAGTACATCCGGGATACCACAAAGGCCGTAGATGAGGCAGAATGGCTCAGGAGCGAAGGTGTCAGGAGGGAGCTCACCGAGAAAGAGAAGGAGGTCCTGAAATGGAACCTCGACGAGATCGGTGATCTACCCCATGAAATGTGTTACGAAGCCCTCCAGTGCTATAGCGGAGTAGGGCCGAAAGTGTCGGACTGCATCATGCTTTTCTCCATGAAGAAACCGGAAGCTTTTCCTGTGGATGTGTGGGTGAAGAAAGCCATGAGCTATTTCTATAAGGCACCACCGATGTCCCTCCCGAAGACCAGGGCGTTCGGCATCGAGAAATTTGGAGACCTT
>DATISI010000111.1:0-2100 GCA_035581745.1 Clostridiaceae bacterium | reverse complement strand
CGGGCCTCTCTCTTTTGTTCCAGCCCTATCTTCCTTTTCCATCCTCTTCCAGTCTTCTACTCCGACCTCTGACGGTTATAGAAGAAGAAACCGGCATGACCACGTCACCCAGTTCCTTTCCCTATCCTGTCCTTTGCACTTCCCATCGTTGCATAGCCCGTTGTTCTCAAAGCCCGGAACGCACCCTTCCAAGATGCTAATCAAGGTGCTATTCCCTGCCATAACGCTTCGAGATGTTGTATTTCCGGATCTTTCTCCAGAGTGTCGTGGTGCTGATTTCCAACTCCTTCGCCACCTGCACCCGGTTTCCGGCATGCTTGTCGAGCAGCATGACGAGCCTCGTGTATTCGTCCAGCACGAGATTCGACTTCTCCACCTCGTGGGCAATCTGCGGCACGGAAGCCATGCTGTGGTACTTCTCTTCCTGGTTCATGGGAAAGCTCTCCTCGATATGGGAGCGGACCGTATCCTCCGTGATCACCCGTTCCGAGGAGATGGTCACCACCTTCTCGATGAAGTTCTTCAGCTGCCGGGTGTTGCCATACCAGTCATAGGTCCCAATCACCTTTTTCGCCCCTTCGGTGAAGGTGACATTCTTGTTCATGAGCGCCGAGTATTCCCTCGTGAAGAAGTCGGTCAGGGTGAGGATGTCCTCCCGTCTCTCCCTGAGCGGCGGGATATGGAGGGAGAGGATGTTCAGCCTGTAGTAGAGGTCCTCCCTGAACTTGCCCTGACGGATGAGCTCCATGAGGTTCTTGTTCGTCGCCGCGATGATCCGGACGTCCACCGGCGTCACCTTGTCGTCGCCGACGCGCATGATGGTCTTCTCCTGGATCACCCTGAGCAGCCTCACCTGGCCGTACAGGTCCATCTCCGAGATTTCATCCAGGAAGAGGGTTCCGGTATCCGCCAGATGGAAGAGGCCCCTCTTGCCCCCTTTCGAAGCGCCCGTGAAGGCTCCTTCGACGTATCCGAAGAGTTCGCTCTCCAGGAGGTTCGAAGGCAGTGCCGCGCAGTTCACCGCGACAAAGGGATTCTTCTTCCTCAGGCTCTCGTTGTGGATGCTCTGGGCGAAGAGTTCCTTGCCCGTTCCCGATTCCCCGACGATCAGCACTGTGGAATGGTTCTTCGCGTACTTCATCGCCATGTCCTTCAGGTCGCTGGTCTGGTTCGAGATGCCATGGATGTCCTTGAAGGTGTACTTCGCGACATGCCCTTTGAGGTAGATTTCCCGCTTGATCTCCGCGGCCAGGTCCTCGATCTTCTCGATGGTGGAGAAGGAGAAGATCCCGCCTTCCACCTTGTCCTCCACGATGATTGGTGCATAGTTCGCGATCAGCACCATCTCCTCGTGTTCGATGATGGTCCCGAAGACCTCGAGGCCGTTCTTCAGCACCTTGGTGAGGTTCTTCTCCCCGATTTCAGGCACCACCTGGGAGAGCTTCTTCCCCATGACCACATTCGCCCGGACATTGAAGCTCTTCTCCGCATTCTGGTTGATGATCGTGATGCGGCCCGTCCGGTCCGTCTTCACGATGGCATCGAAGGAGTAGTCGACGACGGTCTTGAACTCCGCATTCTGCTTCTTCTCGATGTCCCTGGCGTAGACGATCTTCTCCGCCACACGGAAAGCCTGGCTCAGGGAATCCTCCGTCGATTCCAGGAAGATGCAGGGCATCCCGAGGCTCTCGGCATAGGTGTTCACGATGTCTCCACCGATGACCATATCCACCTTCTCGGCAACCGCCTGGTCCACGGCAGGGATCAGGTCATCCTTCCCTTCCACGAGGTAGGTGCTGAGGCGGACATTCAGGATCTCTCCGAAGATCCCGATATCCGAATACATGTTGCGGAATCCGATGAAGGCAAGGTTCGGACAGTCCTGTCCCACGATTTTCTTCGCCTCATGGATCGCCTTCGCGATTTCCTGTCCCGTGATCCTTACCTCGACCACCGGGATGTCCAGGTCCGAGTGCTTGATGATGGAGGCCTGGGTCCCTCGTGCGATGATGACATCAGACCCTTCGTCGATGACTTCCCTGGCCATCCTCAGGATCTCGTCCGACGTGGAGAACTGCATGAGGACCTCCGCGTCGATCT
>DATISI010000110.1:0-1650 GCA_035581745.1 Clostridiaceae bacterium | reverse complement strand
GCTGAAAAGTTATCTCCTTTTCACCTATATGAAGTACAGGCAACGGAAGAACGATTGGAATCCCATGGACAAGGCGCACTGGCAAAAGAACGGCTGGCTTTCCGGCAGGGATCCATGGGCTCATCGTTACAGATGATGGACAAGCCTGCGAAGAATCGTGAATCAAGTGACCGCCAAGGCATGTGATGCCCTCCGGTCCGTTATCTTTGTTGTTCACTTTAGTTCATTTCAAATGGAACATTTGAAACAAGAGAAAAAGACGGAATATTTAGAAAAAAATCCTTGCTTTATTATGTTTGGGATTTATCAAACACACACAAAATGATATAATGGGGTTAAGATAGTCAGGGCTTTCAGATGAAGCCCGACAACGATGAATCATCTCCAGCATGTCTTCAGGATTGGGAAGGACACCCAACGAACTCCATATAAGGCGTGAAAGCTTTTCACACACCGATTAGAGCTGGTTTAAGGGGGAGAAAAATGAGAATTGCTGTGATCCATGGTCAGATGGACAAAGGGAACACCTACCATATGACAAAGCTATTCCTGGATGCGCTGACCGATGAGGAGACGGTCATCAAGGAATATTTCCTTCCAAAGGATGCACCGTCCTTCTGTGTGGGATGTCACAACTGTATCCTGGAGGGGGAGAACCAGTGTCCGCATGCGGATACGATCCGGCCCATCGTGGAGGAGATTGAAGCCTCCAACCTGATCATCATCGATTCCGCCTGCCACGTCATGGGGATGACCGGACAGATGAAGACATTCCTGGACCACCTTTCGTATCGATGGATGTCGCATCGGCCACTTGCCGATATGTTCAGCAAGACTGGGCTTGTCATTTCCGCTTCAGATGGTATGGGCTGTCGAAGGGTATGCCGGGACCTCGCCAGGAACCTCATCTACATGGGTGTCCCGAGAGTCTACCACTTCGGAAGGAACCTTGGACCGATGACCTGGGAAGAAGTGCCCGAAAGGAAGAAGGAAAGGCTGAGGAAAGAAGTGGAGACCATCGCAGGCAGTGTGCATGACCACATCGGGAATGAGGCTCCAGGGCTGAAAACCTACCTCATGTTCTCCTACATGAAGTTCACGCAGCGCAGCAACACCTGGAATCCCCGGGACAAGGCGCATTGGAAACAGACCGGCTGGCTGTCAGGAAAGAATCCCTGGGACCATCTGGACAAATGAGGATCAGATCAGCCGACTTATGGAGATGATAGGCTGTAGATAACGGAAATCAGGGACCGGAAAAGCAGGTGATGCTTTTCCGGTCCCTTTACTTAGCCAAGTCTTTGATTCAGTTGAACGGGATGTTGTCCAGGATGACCTCGACGTATTCCGGTCGAAGTGCGGGGACATAGTATAGGCCGTACGTGATGAGCCCGTTCTCCTGCCTGTCGTTCTCGAGCTCTACATGGAACTCGTAGACGGGTTGGAAGTATTCGCTGAAGATGCTGGTGTGGTAGACCAGACGGGTGGATGCGATGTCCTCAGCGGTGATCGTCTCCTTGTAGGGTACTGTGGTGAGGAAATCTCCCCGGAGGAGGGCAGCTTCCGCTTCCTCTGCACCGATGATGGGATAATCCTGTACCTTCTCGAAGAGGTAGGGACCTGGGAGATGGATGTAGACATGGACACCCT
>DATISI010000109.1:0-11244 GCA_035581745.1 Clostridiaceae bacterium | reverse complement strand
GAGGACTTCTCCCTCTGCTTTGTCGGAACTCTCTGTCGTGGATGCCATGAGCAGTCCAAGGGCAGTGAGTTCTGTTTCGGCATCGGCTTCATTCTTTCCGACAATCTCTGGGATTTTAACCTCGTCTGCGGCGATGACACCAGGGTCATTGCCCTCTCCGCCACCAAAGACATACTGTCCCAGGAGCGCGCCAAGGGTAAGGAAAAGCACCATGACGAGACCGACGATCAGGGCTGTCCTTTTCTTGCCTGATGGTCTGTCATCATCGAAAATATCATCATCCACTTCATAGACTGGTTTTGAAGGTTTCACTGCACTCATGACCTGCGTCTCTCCGTTCGCCGTCGAGACGGGTGTCAGCACCCTTTCTCCAGCTCTTAATGTTCTCATGTCCTTGAGGAAATCCTCAATCCTCTGGTATCTTTCGAAAGGATCCTTGAGCGTGGCTTTCAGGATGACGCTGTTTATGCCGTCATTCAGTGCCGGGTTCAGGGATTTCGGTGCTTTGATCGCCTCCTGCATATGCTTCAGGGCGATGGTGATAGGACTCTCCGCGTCGAATGGAACGCCTCCTGTGGCCATCTCGAACATGACGATGCCCAGGGAGTAGATGTCAGACCTGCCGTCCGTCAGGATGCCTCTGGCCTGTTCAGGCGAGAAGTAGTGCGCCGATCCGATGATTTTTCCGGAGTTTGTGATGGTCGTGGAATCCGAATGCTTCGCGATTCCAAAATCCGTCACCTTGACCAGTCCGTCTCCGGTGATCATGATGTTCTGCGGTTTGATGTCCCTGTGTATGATGTTGTTGTTGTGGGCGCATTCAAGGGCCCTACCGATCTGGAGGGAGAAGTCGATGATCTCGTCATTGGACAGTTTCCCTTTTTCCCTGATCAGTTCCTTCAGCGTCTTGCCCTTGACATATTCCATGACAATATAGTGCACATTGTCCTCGCTTCCCACATTGTAGATGTTCACGATGTTGGGATGGGAGAGGAATGCGACTGCATTGGCCTCCTGCTTGAAGCGTTCAAGGATTTCCTCATTGTTCAGGAATTCCTTGTTGAGGACCTTCACCGCATCATATCTGTTCAGTTTGAGGTCCAGTGCCTTATAGACAACGGACATCCCACCCTGCGCTATTTTTTCTACGATCTCGTATCTGTTTCCCAGTACTTTTCCAATCATTTTATTGCTTCTCCTTCAAAAATTAACAGAGTTATATTATCCTTGCCGCCCCGTTCCTTTGCCGTCGAGACCAGATGTCTCGAAAGGCTCCTGATATCTCTGTTCACTTCATACATATTCAAGATTTCGTCCTCAGCTATATAATCTGTTAATCCGTCTGTGCAGATGATGTAGACATCATCGATTCGGCTTCTGATGTGGAAAGTATCCACGGTAACTTTCTCGTTCGTTCCAACTGCTCTTGTGATGATGTTCTTGTTCGGATGGACCCTTGCCTCTTCCTTCGTGATGGAACCCATATCCACGAGTTCCTGCACCAGGGAGTGGTCCTTCGTGACCTTCCTGATCGCACCGTCCCGTATCCGGAACATGGAGCTGTCTCCCACGTGCGCCACATGGACGTAGCCATAACAGGCCAGCGCCGTGGTCACGGTCGTCCCCATCCCCTTCAGGACCTGGTCCGACCTGGAAAGAAGGTAGATTTTCTCGTTGGCCAGCTCCACCGCTTTAATCAGCCTGTCCCCCGCATCATCCCTGCTGAAGTTCTCCTCCAGATATGCCCTGATGGTCTCCAGCGCGAGACTGCTCGCTACTTCGCCAGCGTTGTGCCCACCCATTCCGTCACAAACGACGAAAAGGTTGAACTCCTCTTTGAGGAGGTTGCCTGCTGCATCTTCATTCAGTTCCCTGATATTTCCGATATCGGAAATTATTTCCACCATATCAGTCTCCTATCCTACTCGCGCTCCAAATAGCTTCTTCTCAGCTGCCCGCAGGCAGCGTCAATGTCGGAACCCATTTCTCTTCTCACTGTAGCCTCTATTCCCTTGCCTTGAAGATATTTCCTGAAATCCTCCACGGCTTTGTCACGGGAAGGCCTGAAGAACATCTCCTTGATCACATTGACCGGAATCAGGTTGACATGGGTCTTCATCCCCTCAAGGAGCTCGGATAGTCTCTCCGCTTCCTCCAGGCTGTCGTTGACCTCATTGACGAGGGCATATTCGAAAGTCACCCTTCTTCCTGTCTTGTCCATATAATATTTTACAGCATTGAGCAGTTCATTTATAGTATATCTTTTGGCTATCGGCATTATTTCGCGTCTTTTCTCGTCTGTCACGGCATGGAGTGATATGGCGAGTGTAATCTGGAGCTTCCTGTCCGCAAGCTCCCTGATCCGTTCCACCAGTCCGCAGGTCGATATCGTGATATTCCTGTGGGAAAGGTTCAGTCCGTCCTTGCTGTTCACAAGTTCCAGGAACTTCAGCACGTTGTCGAAATTGTCGAGCGGTTCTCCGCTCCCCATGAGCACGACATGTGAGATCCTGTCCTTCACGGAATCTGAAGCGACAAGGATCTGGGCCAGGATCTCTCCCGGAGTCAGGTTCCTCACCATGCCATCTTTCGTGGAGGCGCAGAACGTGCATCCCATCTTGCATCCGATCTGTGAGGATACACAGACGGAATAGCCATACACGTATTTCATGATGACCGTTTCAATGATGTTGCCGTCCTCAAGGAGCAGCAGCATCTTCACCGTACCATCCTTCGAGATCCTGTTCTCCAGGACCTTGGGAAGGCTTACCGTGAATTCCTTATTCAGTTTCTCGATAGAGCTCCTGTTCAGATTCTTCATGTCATCGAAGGAATAAACCCCTCGATAAAGGAAATCGAAGACCTGCTTTGCCCGGAAGGAACCTTCGCCGTTCTCTTTGAACCATCCCTTAAGCTCTTCCAGGTTATAATCAAATATATTTTTCAAACCAGCACCTCAATGTTTCTTATGGAATGGATTATAGCATATATTCCAAGAGATTTCGGCAATTCTTTTAAATTTTAATGAATAATATAAGTCTAAATTAAGTCTGGGTTAAGAATTGACTAACTTCTTTTCTTTAGGCGCGCAAGGAAGAATCCATCCATCGTCTCATTCGGGAGCACCGTGACGAAGCCCTCTTCCGTGTAAAGAAGGTTGTCGAATTCACCAAGGTCGATCCGCTCCGGAACGAAGTCCGGATTATTCTCAAGGAACCACCGCACGTTGTTCTCGTTCTCCTCAGGATTGAGGGTGCAGGTGGAGTACACGAGGTATCCTTCCTCCTCGACATAGCGCTTTGCAGTATCCAGAAGCTTCCTCTGGAGTTCGGTGATGTCCTCAAGCTCACGCTCTGACTTGGTGTACTTGATCTCCGGTTTCTTGCGGATGATCCCGAGTCCCGAGCATGGGGCGTCCAGAAGGACAGACCCTTTCCCCTCATAGGATTTCACGAAAACCGTCGCATCCTGCCTTCTTGTGCTGATCCCTTTCAGTCCGAGCCTTTCCTTGTTCTCCTCGATCTTCTTGATCTTGTTGTCATAGATATCGAACGCGATGACATTCGCACGGTCATGCGCAAGTTCCGCGATATGCGTCGCCTTTCCACCTGGTGCGCTGCACAGGTCGAAATAGCGTTTGCCTTCTTTGGGTTCAAGGAGCGGTGCACAGAGCATGGAGCTCTCGTCCTGCACCGTCAGGAACCCTTCGGTGAACAGCCTGTTGCCCAGCACGGCGCTTCCGCCCCTGACCTCAATCCCATAAGGGGAGATCTTCGTAGGCACGGCATTGAAGCCTTCCTTCTCCAGGAGGGTCACAGCCTCGTCCCTTGAGATCCTGTCCGTGTTCACCCGATAGGTGACAACCGGTCTCGCGTTCAGTCCGATGAGGATTTCCTCCACCCTTGACTTGTAGGACGCACTCAGCATCTTCACCATCCAGAGGGGAAAGGAATACTCGAAGGCCAGCTTCTCGAGCTTGCTCCTGAACCGTACTTCTCCGTTGTCCCGGAGATAGCTTCTGAGAATCCCGTTCACAAAGCCTGAGGCTTTCGGAGAGACCTCCTTGGTCATGTTCACAGCCTCGTTGATGACCGCATAGTCAGGGATCCTGTCGAGGTACCTCAACTGGTACAGGGACATCCTGAGGATGTTGAGGACGGTGCTCTCGAGCTTGTTCAGCGGCATCTTCGAATGCCCGGAAAGGATGACGTCGATCGTGTTCAGGTATTTCAATGTGCCATAGGTGATTTCCGTTGCGAGCCCGCTGTCCTCGGGGGACAGGTCGCTCGAAGAAAGGGCATTATCCAAAGCGATGTTTGAATAAGCCCCCTGATTCACAACTTTTCCTATGACGTCCAAAGCGAGTTGCCTGGATGTTATTTTCATGTTGTTCTCCTTATCTTCTTCTATTTATTCTCTTCCTGTTTGGAAGGCTATCTTCTCCTGTTCCTCAGGATCAGCAGCCTTGCGAGGTTCGCGATTCCGGCGAGTGCCGCCGCGATATAGGTCAGGGCTGCAGCGTTAAGGACCTGCTTGTCTTTCCCAAGCTCATCGTTCTGGAGGATCCCATAACCTTCGAGGACAGCCATCGCCCTGTTGGAGGCATTGAACTCCACAGGAAGGGTGACCAGCTGAAAGATGACCGTTGCAGAGAACAGGATGATACCGATTGTCTGCAGGGATGGGGCTGCCAGGAACATTCCCAGGATGAAAAGCATGAATCCGAAATTTCCGCCTACCGAAGCCAGCGGAACGATCGCACCTCTGATCCTCATAGGGGCATAGTTGGTCTGGTCCTGGATGGCATGCCCGACCTCATGGGCTGCGATGCCGAGTGCGGCGATGGAATTGCTTCCATAGACACCCTGGGAGAGCCTGAGCTTCTTTGACCTTGGATCATAGTGGTCCGTCAGGGTTCCTGCCACCTGTTCGATTGGGACGTCATGCAGACCTGCCCTGTCAAGGATCAGGCGCGCGACATCGCTTCCTGTATAGCCGTTCCGGTTAGGAACCCTGGAATACAGGTCATATGTCGATTTCACCTTGTTCTGCGCATACATCGAAAGAAGCAGCGCGGGGATCAGGATGAAGATTGAACTGTCAAATCCATAGAATGGAATCATACTCATCTACCTCCGTTAAATTCATTTTCCGTGATCTTGTTGCCATTCAGGAAATCCCTGAGCAGCATGGGTTTCTTTCCAGGATACTGGATCTTTGTGAGAAGGAGCGCACCCTTTCCTGTTCCGGCGAGGATTCCCGCCTTCGAGACATCGAGGATTGCGCCTGGCCGGACATCGCCTTTGGGGACAATCTCCGCCTCCAGGACCTTCACCTGGTCGTCTCCGATATAGGTATAGGCTGCGGGTGCAGGTGCAAGGCCCCTGATGAGGTTCAAGACCTCCTCTGCGCTCTTCGTCCAGTCGATGTTCCCCGTCTCTTTGGTGAGCATGGGGGCGTAGGTGGAACGTTCATGGTCCTGAACTTCAGGTTTCAAAGTCCCTTCTGCCAGTCCTTCGAGGGTCCTGATGAGCAGGTCTCCTCCCCGCTCCGAAAGAAGGTCATGAAGTTCACCTGCTGTCATCTTATCATGAATTCCTAAAATATCCTTTAAAAGCATGGGACCGGAATCCAGTCCCTTCTCCATGAGCATGGTGGTATTCCCAGCCTGCCTGTTCCCCCTGATGATGGCCCAGTTGATCGGAGCCGCACCACGGAGTTCTGGAAGCAGGGAGGCATGGAGATTGATGCACCCGAATCTCGGGATGGCGAGGATCTCTTCGCTAAGGATCTGTCCGTAGGCCACCACGACGATGAAGTCCGGTTCCTCTTTCCTGATTTCCTCGATGACCTCGGCATCCGCCTTGATCTTCACGGGCTGGAGGACACGGATGCCTCTCTTCAGGGCTTCTTCCTTCACCGGAGAATGGATGATTTTCTTGCCTCTGCCCTTCTCCTTGTCAGGCTGAGTGATGACGAGGCTTACACCATAACGGTCATCCAGAGCTTTGAGGGAGGGCACTGAAAAGTCCGGGGTCCCCATAAATACGATTTTCAAACTACACAGTCTCCTCTTCAGGTTCAAAATCCTCAGGAACATCTTCAAGTTTGTCGGTGAAGAGGTCTCCGTTGAGGTGGTCGTTCTCGTGGCAGATCACCCTTGCAAGAAGCATGGTCGCTTCGACGGTGAACTCCTTGCCCATTTCGTCCATGGCCTTCACCTTGACATACTTGGGCCGCTTCACCACACCGGATTCTCCCGGAATGGAGAGGCATCCCTCATAGTCCAGGAATTCTCCCTGGGTCTCGATGATCTCCGGATTGATGAAGACATACCGACGCTCGTTCTCCAGCTGCACGATGAAGATCCTCTTGAGGATCCCGACCTGTGGAGCCGCAAGACCCACCCCGTCCTCATGCCGCATGGTGTCGAACATGTCCTGCACAAGCGTCCGGATACGCGGTGTGACTTCCTTTACAGGCTTTGCTACTTTTCTCAGGACATCGTCCCCTACTGTTCTAATGATTCTTAATGCCATATTGATCTCCTCTTAAAATAGACTGTTTGGATTGATATCGAAACTTGTCTTTATTTCCTTGTCTTTATTGTGTTCCAGCACCAGGTCCTTGATTTCCCTTGCGAGTTCAGATGTGATCTGCCCTTTCAGGATGATCTGCCATCGATAATTGTTCTTGATCTTCGAAATCAGGCAGGGGCTTGGTCCTAACATGACCATCGTATCATGCTTTGTTAAAAAGTTCCTTAATTCGTTTCCGATGAGTTGTATACATTTTATTAAATTTTGTTCGTGCTCCGAGTTCAGGACAATCGCGACCATCCGCGTGAATGGCGGATTCTTCAGGATCTCACGCGCACGGATCTCCCGTTTGTAGTAACCCTTGTAGTCATGGTTCTTCGCGCTGACGATGGAAGGGTTTGTAGGTTCATAGCTCTGGATGATGACCTTCCCTTCCTTGTCGCCTCTTCCTGCTCTTCCTGCGACCTGGGTGATCAGCTGGAAGGTCCGCTCTCCCGCCCGGAAATCCGGAAGGTTCAGGGAAAGGTCCGCTGCGAGGATTCCCACCAGGGTGACGCCCTTGAAATCCAGCCCCTTCGTGATCATCTGGGTCCCGATGAGGATATCCCCCTCATTGTTCTTGAAGGAATTGTACATGTCGTCATATGCGCTCTTGCTCTTCGCAGTGTCCCGGTCCATCCGGATGACGTTCGCCTCTGGGAATTCCTTCCGCACCAGCTCCTCCACCTTCTCCGTCCCTGTACCGAACTGTTTGATGTACTTGCTCTCACACTTCGGACAGACTTTTGGAAGGCTTCTCCTGAAGCCGCAGTGGTGGCAGGTGAGGTTCGAATTGTTATGGTAGGTCAGGCTCACATCGCAGTTGGGACAGCGGAAGACCATGCCGCAGGACCTGCAGGAGACGAAGGTGGAGAACCCTCTCCGGTTGAGGAAGAGGATCACCTGCTCCTTGTTCTTCAATGCCTCCTCGATCTCCGTCCGCAGGGAATGGGAGAAGATGCTCCGGTTCCCCTTCTTCAGTTCTTCACGCATGTCCACGGTCTCCATCACTGGAAGCGTTCCGATGGTCGCCCGTTTCTTCAGCTCGATGAGCGTGATTTCCTTCTTCATGGCCCTATAGTAACTCTCAATCGAAGGTGTCGCGGAAGCGAGGACCAGCCGTCCTCCCCGCTGTCCCATCATGAACTCCGCCATCTCCACGGCAGAGTACTTTGGGCTCATCTCGGATTTGTAGGTCCCTTCATGCTCCTCGTCGATGACGATGAGTCCAAGGTCCTGGAAGGGCAGGAACAATGCCGACCTGGCACCGATCGCGATCTTCACCTGTCCGCTCTTCACCCTGTGCCACTCGTCGAACCGTTCCCCATCACTGAGCCTCGAGTGGTAGATCGAGACCTCCTTGCCGAAACGGCCCTTGAAACGCTCGATCATCTGGGGGGTCAGGCTGATTTCAGGGACCAGGACGATGCTGTCCTTCCCCTCCTCCAGCATGCACCGGATGACATCGAGGAAGATTTCGGTCTTCCCACTCCCTGTGATGCCATGGATGAGATAGGTCCCAGGGGTGGACATGATCCTGTCTGAAGCCGCCTGCTGCTCCACATTCAGTACAGGGGCGCAGTATTCCTCATACTCCGCGATGCTGTAACGGTACGAATGTTCCGAGGATACCTCGAGGCAGCCCGCCCGGATGAGCGTGTTCAGGGAACTCATCGAGAATCCCTGCTTCACGACATCCGACTTGATGAATTTTCCCTGGTTGCGTTTCACAAGGTCGACAATCGCCCTGTAGTTCTCCTTGTCATATCGGCCTTCCGGCTCACCGACGGCATACAGCTTCTCCGCTGTCTTGAAGTTCATCCCCTTCAGGGTTCCTACCGGAATCATGACCCTGATGGCTTCGATATATGTGCAGAGGTATCTCTTCCTCAGCTCTTCGATGAGCTGAACCGAGAATTCCCCGAAAAAGCTTCCTGGGTAAATGGTGGTGATCTCTTTCAGACCCCTCACCTTTCCCTCGAGTTCAGCCAGGACACAGAGGACGAAACCGTCCACTTTCTTGTTCCCCATCCCGAAGGGGACCTGAACCCGCTGTCCGACGGCAAGCGAATGGCCTTCAGGCACCTTATACGTGAAGATCCTGTCCATCGCCTGTGCCTCATTGTTTACCACGATACCTGCATACTGCATTCCCTCACCCCAATCAACGATATATTATAGCATTTTTACTCGACCTTCACCACATCCCACATGCCCGGAGCAGTATATCCGGACGTCAGGTCCGCTCTTCCTTTAGAGGCGAGAAGATGAATGATGAAGGTAACCGTACCAAAAGTATAGGATGGAACAGGGGTCGGTGTCGAGCCTTTTCGGACACTGCGCCAAAGATTATGATGGAGCACCTCCGAACAGGGCCGTCTTCCTGGCATGGTTAGCCGTCCCTCCATCCTAAAGGAAATAGAAACGGAACCTCAAAAAGGTTCCGAAATTCCAAGCTTCATTCTTCCTGGCCTATGCTTCCTTCCGAATCCTACACAAGTTTCCTCGCCGCTGCTATATATCCAGCTACCGCACCTTCCTGGTATATGCCTCTGCCCAGGCAGGGTGGAAACCTGCCTGGATGGCCACCCGCTGGGATAGGATGTGTGACTCTGCGGTCCCATAGAACGGGACCCTTCCTCTTCTCATGATTTCCTCCGACAGCAGCGCGGTCAGGTTAGCACCAATCCCTTTTCCCCTGTAGGATGGCATGACATCGATACCGATCTGCCAGATCCGTTCGCTATCCGCACTGGCTCCTGCCATTCCCATGATGGTTTCCCCGTCCATGGCCGCGACAGCCAGGACATTCGGATAGGCTGCACCAAAGACAAAAGCCTCTCCAAACCGGTCGTCATCTTCGAAGCTGGAAATCTCCTCTTCCTCATACCACCTGACCGGGAATCGTGGACTGGTCTCCCTTCCATCCCCGATAGGAAGATAGTAATGGTGGACATCGGCAATCTCGTGACCGTAGGTATTGAGTTCCCTGTCCAGCCTTCTCAGCATGGGATACTCGAAGAGCCATGCAGGGTCTGCTTCTTCAAGGTTCTTTGTGACCCAGGGAATCATCTCCTTCTGCGTCCGGATGACAGCTCCCGTGCCCAGACAGAGTATCTTCATGTAGCATCCGTCATGGTCGTAGATCCGTCGCCCTTCCCATAGGTCCGCTTTCGTGACCGTGATTCCGGGCCCCTTCAAATCCTCCATCGTGCAGCTGTAATCCAGCGCGAGCTGCCTTCCTGCAATTTCCCATATCCCATTCCTGTCCAGCATGGATTGTCCTCCCTTTCCTCATACACTCGTAAAACGCTAGCCCTTCCGCTTCAGCCTGGTCCCTGATTTCTTTACAGCTTCCAGCTGTTCCCTGAACTCTTCCATCCGTTTCCGGATGATCCTGTCCAGGAACGCCATATACGCTTCCTGGAATCCCCTGTCCTCCACATCCATATCCTCGAGCAGTTCCCTATTCACCTGCGCATCATGGATATTTCCCGTGACATCCTGGATCTCCTTCAGCCGCCTGATCCATTCCATCCCGTCTAGCGCGGTGACCGTCTCAGCGAGCATCAGGGAATAGCTGGCCTTCTTGCACCGGATCCTGTAGGCATGGACATCTGCGATATCCCTGAAATCATCTTCTCTTGCCAGCTTCCTCAGCTTTCCGAGCATATTGCGGAAACGGTTTATGGCATAGGTTTCCATCTTCAGGTCTTCACTTCCTGTTGCCTTGTCCTGATCCTCTGGAGCAGAACTGATGAGGTCTTCCCTCAGAAGTTCCGTTTCCAGACTGCTGACTTTCTCCTGAAGGTCAGCACTCCCCATCTGTTCCAGGCTTTGTGCGACATCCTCTTCCCTTCCTTTTTCCACCTCAGAAATCACAGCCTCAGCAGGAGCTTTGTATTTCCCCTCCTTCTCCATGAATTCCCTGACAGATTTCACGAGCATGTCGCCTTCCCGGATGGAACCGAAGGATTTCAGCACTTCCTTGAGTGATTTCCGGAGTTCCCTTTCCTTCTCCTCCTCGATGAGCGGTTTGAAGAAATACAGGACCGAGATGAGTTTCCGGATATCCACACGGATGTCGTGGACCGCCTCATCATCCAGCGGGTCCTCCATATACCTTGCAAGATTCCCCCTGAGGTCCTCGAAAAGTTCGGAGACCATCCTGTCCTTCGCAGCGTTCACATCGAGATTCCACGCCACCCTTGAGACTTCTACCGTTACTCTGGGTTCCAAGTCCTCAACTCCTTTCATTCGAGCCCAATCCTTCTTCCCTCTCCCGCATCAGCTTCTCATAGGCTTCGCAGGTCATCTCATCAAAGCAGACAATGGTGACCGCTTCAAGGGTATCGTTGTCCTCAAGAAATTCCTCAATGGTCTCCAGGGCAATCCTTGATGCCTTTTCAACAGGATACCCGTAGACTCCGGTGCTGATGGAAGGAAAGGCGATGGTGTGCACCCCGTTCTCTACCGCAAGCTTCAGCGAATTCTCATAGCAGTTCCGAAGGTCCCGCTCATTGCTTTCAGAACCTTCCCGATAGACGGGTCCTACAGTATGGATCACATATCTCGCAGGCAGATTATGACCGCCTGTGATTTTCGCCTCCCCTGTCCTGCATCCCCCAAGACCGCGGCATTCCGCCAGCAGTCCTGGTCCTGCAGC
>DATISI010000108.1:0-10914 GCA_035581745.1 Clostridiaceae bacterium | reverse complement strand
TGACGTCAGGGGTACTGACATCATGGAACAAAGGACCTGGAGACAGGGTGCATAAAGGAGATGTCCTCTTCGAGGTGGAAACGGACAAGGTCATCAGCGAAGTGGAGAGCGTGGAAGAAGGCGTGCTTGGCACGGTGTTCTTCCAGGAGGGAGATGTCGTCGCGGTGGACGAGCTTGTGGCGGTGATCGAGGGTGAATAACCGGATCGTCACAGGAAAGAAACCGGAATGGCTGAAGGTGAGCTACAACCGGGATGCTGTCGAGGAAGTCAGCGCCCTGATGGGCAGGCTGAAGCTGAACACGGTCTGCAAGGAAGCGAACTGTCCGAATCTTGGAGAATGCTTCAAGAAGCAGACGGCGACCTTCATGATCCTCGGAAGTGTCTGCACCAGGCAGTGCAGGTTCTGCAATGTCACCAAGGGCAGTGCCCAGATGGTCGATGAGATGGAACCGCAGCACCTTGCGGAGGCGGTGAAGAGCCTTGCCCTGAAACACGTCGTCATCACCAGTGTGACGAGGGATGACCTCGCTGATGGCGGAGCGTCGCATTTCGCACGCTGTATCGAAGCGGTGAGGAGGCTGAGTCCTGAAACCACCATCGAGGTCCTCATTCCGGATTTCATTGGGAATGAGGAGGCGCTGGACATGGTGATCGCGGCATCGCCTGAGGTGATCAACCATAATGTGGAGACCGTGAGGTCCCTGTATGAAAAGGTGAGACCCCAGGCGGACTACGACCGCTCCATGGCGGTCATCGCCTATGTCAAAGAGAAGGCTCCCCATATCATGACCAAGACAGGAATCATGGTGGGACTTGGCGAGACGGATGAAGAGGTGTACGCGGTGATGGACGACAGCAGGAAAGCGGGCTGTGACATCTTCACCGTGGGACAGTACCTGAGACCATCCGAAGCGCATCTTATGATGGTGGAGTATGTGGAACCGTCGAGGTTCGAGACCTACAGGAAAGCCGGAGAAGCACGAGGATTCCGTTATGTCGCGAGCAGTCCCCTGGTAAGGAGCTCGTACCAGGCGGGAGAAGCCCTGGAAAAGGGAAGGAGGAAGACCACATGATCTATGTCGATAACATCTCCACAGACCCGTTCTTCAATTTCGCCCTGGAGCACTACTTCATGGCGGAGAAAAAGCTCGATGACGATGTCTTCGTCTTCTGGAGGACATCGCCGACCCTCATGATCGGGAAATACCAGAATGCCGCGGAAGAGATCAATGAAAGGTTCGTCCGTGAGCAGGGCATCCATGTCGTGAGGCGGGTCACCGGAGGCGGGACCATCTACACGGACATGGGCGGATGGCAGTTCAGCTTCATCACGAGAGGCGAGGCGGGCCAGATCGATTTCCAGACCTATGTGACACCGGTCATCGAAGCGCTTCAGTCCCTGGGTGTCGCCGCGGAGTTCAACAGCCGCAATGACCTCGTCATCGGAGGACGGAAGTTCTCGGGCAATGCCCAGTGCATGAAGTCCGGATGCACCCTGCATCACGGGTCGCTCCTCTTCCATACGGACCTTGAGCAGATGGTGAGGTCCCTGTCTGTCGATGACTACAAGATCATCTCCAAGGGGATCAAGTCGGTCAGGGAACGCGTGACCAACATCTCGGAGCATTTGACCAAGGACATCAGTCCTGAAGATTTCAAAGCCCTCATGGTGGAACGCATCCGCAAGGGTTCGACGAAGGAATATGTCATGACCGATGCGGACAGGGCGAGGATCGAGGAGATTGCAGACCAGAGCTTCAGGACCTGGGAGTGGAACTATGGCAAAGCGCCGAAGTTCAACATCACGAAGACCGGACGTTTCGATGGCGGAAAGATGGAGTTCAGGCTGGATGTCGAGCAGGGCGTGATCAAGTCATGCCGTGTCTACGGCGACTTCTTCGGGTCCATGGACATCGAGGAACTCTGCGAGGCCCTCGTGGGCTGCAGGTATGAGAAGGAAAGCGTCCGGGCGCGTCTTGCAGCATTGGACCTTGCGAAAGCCTTCTACAGGATCGACCAGGAGGAGCTCATCGACCTCATCTGTTAAAAGTGATACGGCAAGGACCCGGTTGAAGGGAATAGGGAGCACGGCGTTTAATGGCTGCCTGCCTCGACATGGATGGGATATGAAGAGAACTCTTTGGAGAACCACCCTTTAAGGGGAGGATTTCCTCGACATTTGAACAGGCCTGAAGGCAATCTTCAGGCCTGTTTCTACGTTAAGAACCATTTCTGGAGATTTCTTGGGTTTTATTCAAATAAATGTTATGAAATGTACAATATATATCCATTAATTATTTATATTATTAATATAGATGTTAGTTTATCCAATTGTTTTGTGTCTATTTTAAAAGCTTCACAGAATATGGAAGTGATTCTTTCCGGAAAATATCCGATTTGTCGCAGGAGAGACGACAAATGGACGTTTTGTTTTGATTGTCTGGCGAATGAAAACGGTATAAGATGAAAATATAGCAATATTTGTCATACTAGCTGTCAAAATAAACATATTGGAGGAAAAAAATGGAAAATCAGAACACAGTCGGAACCAGAGCCAAAGTTCAGAAGTTTGGTACGTTCCTTAGTGGAATGGTCATGCCAAACATCGGTGCGTTCATCGCATGGGGACTCATCACCGCATTCTTCATCCCTACAGGCTGGGTGCCTAACGAAAGGTTCGCTACACTTGTCGGACCAATGATCAACTATCTCCTGCCACTGCTCATCGCTTACACAGGCGGTAAAATGGTAGCGGGCCACAGAGGAGGCGTCGTCGGAGCGGCTGCAACCATGGGAGCCATCGCTGGAGCCAGCATTCCAATGTTCCTTGGCGCCATGATCATCGGACCTCTTGGTGGATTCCTCATCAAGAAGGTTGACCAGATGTTTGAAGGCACAGTCAAATCCGGATTCGAGATGCTTGTAAACAACTTTACAGCCGGAATCATCGCAGCACTGCTTGCACTGGCATCACTCCTGTTCATCGGACCTGCGGTCACTCAGCTGAATGACTTCCTGGCCGGCGGCGTAAATGCCATCATCAACATGGGAATCCTCCCACTAACCCATCTTTTCATCGAACCAGCAAAGGTACTGTTCCTGAACAACGCGATCAACCATGGTATCCTGGGACCTCTGGGCGTACAGCAGGTTGCAACGGCAGGAAAGTCCATCCTCTTCATGCTTGAATCCAATCCAGGTCCTGGACTTGGAATCCTCCTGGCATACATGTTCTTCGGAAAGGGACTGTCCAAGGCTTCCGCATCAAGCGCAGCCATCATCCACTTCCTTGGCGGTATCCACGAGATCTACTTCCCTTACATCCTGATGAAACCAATCATGATCCTTGCGGCTATGGCCGGTGGCGCAGTGGGAACACTGATCTTCGGAATCTTCGGAACCGGACTTGTTGCGACACCTTCACCAGGAAGCATATTCGCTTACTTCGCTGTAACCCCTAGAGGAGAATACCTCGGCATGATCCTCGGCGTGGCAGCAGCTGCAGCAACATCCTTCGTCGTCGCATCCGCAATCCTGAAGACTTCAAAGGCTACAGATGAAGTAGAAGACATCGAAGGCGCAGTGACAAGAATGTAAGACATGAAAGGCAAGAAGAGCTCCGTAGCAGGATCCTTCGCGACAGCGGGAGCAGCGACAGCAGTAGCAACTTCTTACAACAATGTCAGGAAGATCGTATTCGCCTGCGATGCAGGTATGGGATCAAGCGCAATGGGCGCATCACTCCTGAAGAAGAAAGTGAAGGAAGCAGGCCTCGACGTCGCGGTCACCAACACTTCCATCACCAACCTCCCACAGGATGCCGACCTTGTCGTCACCCATAAGGACCTTACCGAGAGAGCGGCTCAGAAACTTCCTGGAGCGATCCACGTTTCTGTAGAGAACTTCCTTGGAAGCCCAAGATACGATGAGATCGTAGCCAACCTGAAGAGATAGGCTATTGACTTCAAGAACCAAAAGTACATAATTTAATTACAGGAGGTGTTGTGGATGTATATTACAAACCGAGAAAGAAGTATCATTGAAATTCTTTTGAAGTCACAACACCTCTTTATTTCGTCCAACAGCATAGCCAGAGACCTCAGGGTATCCACAAGAACTGTACAGCGTGAGATAAAGCTGCTTGAGGATACCCTTGTCAAATTCAGGCTGGAGCTGGAGAAGAAAGCGGGAGAAGGCATCAGGATCGCAGGAAAGCATGAGGATATCCTGAGACTCCGGGAGGAGATCTCGACCTACTCCGAATTCGAGCTGGAACGGAGCGAAAGGAGCCTGGTCATCTTCCATGAGCTCATGAACTCCGAGTACCCGGTGAAGACCGATACCCTGGCCCGGGAGCTTGGCATCTCCGGAAAGACCCTGACCCAGGACCTGGAGTATTTCGAGGAGAAGATCAGGAACACGAGACTGAACCTGATCCGGAAACGCGGATACGGTGTGGAACTGAAAGGCCGTGAGAAGGACAAGCGCATCACCTATGTCAACATGGTCATGCAGCGGCTGGAACAGAGTGCCCTGTTCTCCGTGAAGGAAGGGGAATTCATCTCCTTCGATTCCAAGGAGAAGATTTACGGCATCATGGACCCCACGGAACTGTCAGAACTGGAACGGATCATCCTTGAGGAGACGGAGCGGCTGCCTTATCGGCTGACCGACCTTGCGGTCTTCGAGATCCTCCTTTATGTCAACCTTGCGGTGGAGAGGATCAAAGGCCACCGGATCATCGAGAAACCCTCCGGAAAAGAGATGGACACGCCGGAAGACAGGACAGCGGATGCCATCTACGCCCGGATCGAGTCGAACTTCAACATCATGGTCCCGAGGGACGAGGTGAGTTTCCTCGCATCAAACCTCAGGAGCGCGAAACGGACGAGGCTCTTCGACCTTGAGGGTGATATCGAGCTCAGTTCCCTGGCAAGCGAGCTCATCGATGATGTCTCGCGTGTCACAGGCTACTACTTCGGAAAGGACAAGAAATTCCTGGATGCCCTGGTCTCCCATCTGGAGCCCCTGTTCAACAGGATCAACGAGGGGATCTTCGTGTCAAATCCCATCAAACAGGAAATCAAAGAGAACTACGCGGTGCTCTACAACTCACTTGGTAACATCCTGCGGGACAGGTTCCCGAGTTTCGACTTCAGCGAGGACGAGATCGGGTTCCTCACCCTGCATTTCGCTGCGGCGGTGACAGAGTTCAAGGAGGTGCCGAAGGTGACGACCCTTGTGGTCTGCACCAGCGGAATCGCCACATCAAGGATGCTGACGAAAAGGCTCCTGAACAAGTTCCCCCAGCTCACCATCATAGAACAGGGATCCCTCCGGGATCTCCATAAACAGGACATCGACAGTTTCGATCTTATCATTTCAACCGTTGGAATATACGATGCGGAATTTGACTATATACAGGTGAATCCGATGCTGACCCACGATGATGAGGAGAAACTCGAGAAGGTCATCAACGGGAAGCTCATGTCTTCTACAAGGAGAAGGCTGGAACCGGACACGAAAGTGAAGAAGGACGACAACCTCCTCAGGGACCTCGATATCCTCGAGGAATCGAACCGGATCATCCGGGAGATCCTCACGGACTTCAAGGCGCAGGATATGGATGAAGAAGACCTTCAGGAGATCCTCGGACATATCGAGCGGGATATCGAACCACTTGGACTTGTCCCCGAAGCCGGTATGGTGAAGGGCATGCTCCTGGAGAAGGACGCGACAGCAGGCAGCGGAATCCCGGGCTCTGGCATCACGCTTCTCCATGGAAGAGACAAGGAAATCAGAAGGATCCTCTTCCGGGTCTACCGGAACGGGAAGAAGATCAGGGTCAAGGGCATGGACGGAGAGCAGATGGAATCGGGGACATTCCTCTTCCTCATCGCACCCGAGGTGCTCTCTGAAACTGAGCTGGAACTGCTCAGCACCATCAGCGTAGCACTCCTCGAGGAGGAGAACAGGCGGATCTATGAGACGGCTGAAGAGAAAGAGATGAGCGGAGTGCTCGAGAAGAATCTGAAGACAGCATACATGGAAATAATAAATAGATTATGGAGGTAAGGAAATGAAAGACATACTTGTAAAAGAAAGCATACTTTTGAACCAGGAGATCGGCAGCAAGGAAGAAGCCATCAGGATGGCCGGAGAACTATTGGTGCGTAATGGATATGTGAAGGAGAACTATATCGAGGAGATGCTGAAACGTGAAGACCTCAGCACGACCTATATCGGCAACGACATCGCGATCCCCCATGGGACGGAGACAGCAAAAGATGAAGTCCTGACCTCAGGGATCAGTGTCATCCAGGTGCCTGCAGGCGTCGACTTCAACGGGGAGAAAGCCCGTGTGATCTTCGGCATCGCTGGAAAGGACAACACCCATATCGACATCCTGTCCAACATCGCCATCATCTGTTCAGAGATGGAGAACGTGGAGAAGATCGTAGCCGCAACGACCAAGGAGGAAATCATCCGCATGTTCGAGGGGGTGGAGTAATGAAGGCGCTTCACTTCGGAGCAGGAAACATCGGAAGGGGCTTCATCGGGATGATCCTTAGGGACAACGGGTATGAGGTGACCTTCGCCGATATCGCGGATGCACTCATTGACGAGATCAATGCCAAGGGAGAATATACCGTCATCTTCGCAGACCCTGACATGATGGCGAGGAAGGTGACGGGCGTCAGGGCGGTCCATAACGTCAGAGAACCGGACAGGCTGAAACAGCTCATCCGGGAAGCCGACCTGATCACGACAGCCGTAGGCCCGAACATCGTGCCGATGATCGCGAAGACCATCCTTCCTGGAATCAGGGAGAAACTCGCCCACGATACCGTGAAGTTCCTCAACATCATCGCCTGCGAGAATGCCATCGGAGCCACTGACATCCTGAAGGAAGCTCTCTTGGACCTGCTGAGCGCGGAGGAAAGGGAGAAGGCGGAGATGTATATCGGATTCCCGAATTCCGCAGTCGACAGGATCGTGCCTGCGCAGACCAATCCCAACATGCTGGACGTCAAGGTGGAACCTTTCTATGAATGGGTCATCGACGAGTCCAAGATGAAGGGGACCCTTCCGAGGCTCGAGGGAGTCCATTTTGTCACTGACCTCCTGCCTTATATCGAGCGGAAGCTTTTCACCGTGAACACCGGACATGGCGCGACCGCCTATCTTGGACTGATGAAGGGATATTCGACAGTGCATGAGGCCATCATGGACCCTGAAGTCGAAAAGATGGTCCGTGGTGTGCTGGGAGAGACCTCCCGATACATCGTCGGACACTATGGATTCGACGAGAAGGAACACCAGCAGTATGTCGACACCATCATCGGGAGGTTCAAGAATGTGGATATCTCCGATGACCTCGAAAGAGTGGGAAGGTCACCGCTGAGGAAGATCTCCAAGGGCGACAGGTTCGTGAATCCGGCCCTGAGACTTATCGAGATGGGGGAGGAACCCGTTTACCTTGCAAAGGTGATCGCCGCTGCCCTGAGATTCCGGAATGATAAGGACAAGGAGAGCATGGAGCTCACCGACTATATCGAAGCCCATGGCGTGGAAGAGGCCCTCGTGAAATATTCAGGCCTGGAGAAGGGTTCGAAACTCATCAGCCTGATTGCGGCTGCCTACACCAAGAATGCCTGACCCGAAACAAGAAAATCAGCCAGGAGTTCCGGTCCTTCCGGAAATCCTGGCTTTTGAATTGGGTGAAGCCTGTCACGGGAAATCCGATAAGTGGGAACCACAGACGGGAAAGATCCATCCTGCTGTGGTCAGGACAGGAAGCCTAAAGGATATGCCGGAATCCTGATCGACAGGACTGGAATATTCCATCACAGGTACGCATCCGGCGCTAGGGAAGCTTCATGGTGTCGTGCTATAATGGGGAGAATAAATAAGGAAACGGGGTAGTCTGATGAGATTCGTGGTATTTGAAAGTGAACGGATGGCAGCCGCCTATGGCGCCGGAGCTGTCGCAGCAGTCCTTGAAATGAAGAAGGATGCGGTGATTACCCTTTCCGCAGGTGAGGGTATGCGAAGCATGTATGAGGAGCTTGTGCGTCTCCGTGAGGAGGATGCGCTTGATTTCAGGGATGTCACGATGCTTGGCGTCGGGGAGTATGTCGGACTGTCTCCGCAGCACAACAAGAGCATGCGCCACTTCATGGACAGCAATCTCTTTGACGGGATAGGGGTCGAGAGGAAGAACACCTTCGTCCCGGATGGGAATCCCGGCAACCTGGAGGAGACCCTGTTGGAATATGACCATCTCCTTTCTTCCCACGGCGGTGCGGACATCGCGGTGCTGGAGGTCGGAGAGAATGGGAGCCTGGGGTTCAATGAACCGGCTGAGGTCATGGAGACAGAGCCCCATGTGGAGTTCCTCTCCGAGGAGACCATGGAAGCCCATGCGAGATTCTTCGGGTCTCTCGGGGAAGTCCCTACGGAAGGGGTCACCATGGGAATGGAGGGCATCTTCCAATCCAGAAGCATCGTCCTTATGGCCATTGGAGAATCGAAAGCCGAAGTGGCTTCAGCCCTTGCGGACAGCAAGGTCACGACACTCATTCCCGCGACGCTCCTGAAGCTGCATCCGGATGTTACCGTGGTCTTCGACCGCGCGTCTGCGGCCGGTCTGCGAGACTAGGCAAGCTTGAAGCTGGGCCCCATAACGATGGACCCTGAATGGGAAAAGAGGAAACATCATGGAAATCGCGGGTCCGGCAGGGAAGGAATGGAATAAGGATAATAAGACGAATAGGGATAAATGAAAGCGGCTGGAACACATGAAGTTCCAGCCGCTTTCACTTGAATAGAAGTGTTACTCTTATTTGATCGAGAGATGGGCACCGTCACAATATGGGGGTGTCTTTGTCAGCTTGCAGGTGCACAGGGCGACCTGGCCGTCATATTCCGGAGTGAAGGAGAGTGGCTCGAAGGACGTGCCTTCATGGGAGCCGTCGCAGAAAGGCTGGTCCTTGCTGCGCCCGCAGGTACAGTAGGAATAGGTCTCTCCGCCCTTAAGGTTGAGGATGATCGGTTCTTTTCCGGCAATAACTGGTTGATCCATAAAATCCACTCCTGTTCCCGTATTTTGGCAGATTTCTGTCAATATCACAATTATACGGTTTGTATGAAAAAGAATCAATATTCTGTTAATTAGTTAACCAAAGGTTTATTTGTTGCGAAGGACAGAGATAGTTTACATATCCTTGTTCAAAGGAGGAGAGACTTCCATCAAGGATGGAGACTTCCATCTGCGAACAATCTGTTAATTTCAATTTTTAAAACCCGTAAAGATTCCCATATCGCTATAATAAGGATATATGGTCACAAGAAGAATCATGAGATGAAGGAGGTCATTTTGAATGGGTTTTCCAAAGGATTTTTTATGGGGTGGCGCCGTCGCCGCGCATCAGCTTGAAGGCGGATGGGACAAGGGAGGCAAGGGACCAAGTGTCGCGGACGTCATGACCGCAGGAGCACATGGAGTGCCAAGAGAGATCACGGACGGGGTGATTCCCGGAAAGAACTATCCGAACCATGAAGCCATCGATTTCTATACCCATTTCAGGGAGGATATCGCGCTCTTCGGAGAGATGGGCTTCAAGTGCTTCAGGACCTCCATCGCCTGGTCGAGGATCTTCCCGACAGGCGTGGAGACGGAACCGAACGAAGAAGGGCTGAAGTTCTATGACGAGATGTTCGATGAACTGCTGAAGCATGGCATCGAGCCGGTCATCACGCTTTCCCACTTCGAGATGCCTTTCCATCTCGCGAAGACCTACGGTGGATTCCGATCCAGGGAAGTCGTGGACCACTTTGTGCGTTATGCGGAAGCGGTGTTCGCAAGGTACAAGGACAAGGTGAAGTACTGGATGACCTTCAATGAGATCAACAACCAGAAAAACACCGATGTGGATATCTTCGCCTGGACCTGTTCCGGCGTGACCTTCAGGGAAGGGGAGAACAGGGAAGAGGTCATGTACCAGGCCGTCCATCATGAACTGGTGGCCAGCGCCCTCGCCGTGAAGGCGGGACATGCGGTCAATCCGGACCTGAAAATCGGATGCATGGTCTCCTTTGTCCCCATCGATCCTTATTCCTGCGACCCGGACGACATGATGCTGTCCGTGGAAGCGATGCATGACCGGTACCTCTTTGCGGATGTCCATGTGCGTGGACATTATCCGGCTTACGCCTACAAGGAATGGGAACGGAAAGGGTATGACATCAAAATGCTTCCGGAGGATGCGAAAATCCTTGAGGAGGGCACCGTCGACTATATCGGATTCAGCTACTACATGTCCAATGTCGTGAAGACCGACGCGAATGAAGGTGGAGACGCCATCGCAGGTGGGAACAAGCACAGCGTGAAGAACCCGTACATCAAGTCCTCAGAATGGGGATGGCCAATCGATCCTGTGGGACTCCGCTACGCCCTCAGCATGCTCACGGAACGCTACGAGCTTCCGCTCTTCATCGTGGAGAACGGCTTCGGGGCTGTGGATGTCAAAGAGGAAGACGGCACCGTGAACGATGACTACAGGGTGGCCTATCTTGCCGCCCATATCGAGGAGATGGAGAAAGCCATCGAGCTCGATGGCGTGGACCTCATGGGCTATACGCCGTGGGGATGCATCGACCTCGTCTCCTTCACCACAGGCGAGATGAAGAAGCGTTATGGCTTCATCTACGTCGACAAGGACAATGAAGGGAAGGGGACCCTGGAACGCTCGAAGAAGCGCTCCTTCGACTGGTACAAGAAGGTCATCGCGACAAACGGTGAGGACCTGAGCCTGGACGAGTAGGGCTCGGTCTGGATGGAGAATGACATGGAACTGGATACTGAAGCCTGCCTTTGTGGAAGCCTGCGGTATCCAGCACCATGATCCTGG
>DATISI010000107.1:0-3165 GCA_035581745.1 Clostridiaceae bacterium | reverse complement strand
AGCCTGACCTTCACCTCTACCCCTCCATCCCCATCAGGAATCTTTACCTGACCGGCGCATCTTGCTGTGCATTTATCCAGTCTCCCGGATTCCCATGATGGGACCTCCGGTGCCAGCTTCCCTACCATCATAGCAAAAAGCAGGAAAAAAAGGAATGGTTCCGCTGCGGCTGTATCCGCTGCGGTTCCATTCCTTCTGTGTATCTTAGATGACCGTGGTGAAGCTTAAGGCGAAGACCAGTCCGGCCATTCCTGCAAACAGGAGGAAAGCCTTCATGTCATTTGCGGTATACTTCAGCTGCTTCATCCTGGTCCTGCCTTCTCCGCCCCTGTAGCTCCTGGCCTCCATGGCCATGGCGAGCTCTTCCGCACGTCGGAAGGAGGAGATGAAGAGGGGGACAAGAAGCGGGATCAGGCTCTGGGCCTTCTTGATGAGGTTCTTCGAATCGAAGTCCGCACCTCTGGCCATCTGCGCCTTCATGATCTTGTCTGTCTCGTCCATGAGGGTAGGGATGAACCGGAGGGCGATACTCATCATCATCGCGAGTTCATGTGCCGGGACGCCAATCCGCTTGAACGGCTTCAGGAGGCTTTCGATGCCGTCCGTCAGCTCGATGGGTGAGGTCGTGAGGGTCAGGATCGAGGTTCCCATGATGAGGAAGATCAGCCTGAAAGTCATGAACAGGGCGGTATACACACCCTCCTCATACACCCTCAGGAAGCCGAGTTCGAGGAGCAGGGTATCACTCGTTCCCCTGGTGACAAAGAGGTTCAGGAAGGCCGTGAAGAGGATGAGGACGAATACCGGCCGGATCCCTTTATAGAGGTATCTCGGGGAAAGCTTTGCGACCTTCACCATGAGGATGATGAACAGGAAGACCACGAGGTATCCTGTGAAGTTCCTTACGAAGAAAAGGTTGATGATGAAGAAGAGGGAGATGAGGATCTTTGTCCTCGGATCCAGCTTGTGGATGAAGGAATCTCCGGGAATGTACTGACCGATGGTGATGTTCTTAATCAACGTTATTCCCTCCTTTTCCTAGCATCCTCAGGATCTCTTTCCTGGCATCCTCGACCGTGAAGATATTCTCGTCCACGTCGAAGCCCTTCTCCTTCAGCGCATGCATGAGGTAGGTGACCTGCGGCGCGCCGAGGCCGACCTTCTCCAGGAGTTCGATCTGGGTGAAGACGTCTTTGGGGACGCCTCTCAGGATGACTTTCGCATCGCTCATGACGATGACCTCGTCCGCGATTTCCGCGACATCCTCCATGGAATGGGTGACGAGGATGACCGTGGACTTATAGGTGTCATGCAGCTTGATGATCTGCTCGAGGATCTCATCCCTGCCCTTGGGGTCGAGACCTGCTGTAGGCTCGTCCAGGATGAGGACCTTGGGTTCCATGGCGACGACGCCTGCGATGGCGACCCTTCGCTTCTGTCCGCCTGAGATCTCGAAGGGAGACAGGTCCTTGAACTTCTCATAGTCCAGTCCGACAATCTCCATGGCCTTCTTCACACGGACCGTGATCTCTTCCGGGGAGAGTCCGAGGTTCTTCGGCCCGAAGGCGATGTCCTTCTCGATGGTCTCTTCGAAGAGCTGGTATTCCGGGTACTGGAAGACGAGACCGACACGCTTCCTGATCTCGCTCATCACGGTGTTCTTGTCCGTGATGTCGATGTCGCTGATGATGATCCTGCCCGATGTGGGTTTCAGGAGGCCGTTCAGATGCTGGATCAGGGTGGATTTCCCTGACCCGGTATGGCCGATGATGGCGTAGAATTTGCCTTCTTCGAGCTCCAGGCTGACGTTGTCGAGGGCCAGGGTCTCGAATGGGGTCTTTGGCATATAGACGTGGGACAGGTTCTCTATTTTAATCGACATATGGCCTCCATCATCTCCTCGATGTTCAGGATCCCTTCCTCTAGTGGGATTCCTGCTTTGATCAGCTCATGGGCGAGTTCTGTGACCTGTGGGACATCAAGTCCGATGGATTTCAGGAGCTCCACATTGCTGAAGACGTTCCTCGGGATGTCATCGATGATGACCTTCCCTTCCTCCATGACGACGATCCTGTCGCCCTGCACGGCCTCTTCCATGAAATGGGTGATATGGATGATGGTGATGCCGAAGTCCTTCCGGAGCTTCTGCACGGTCTTCATGACCTCTTTGCGTCCCGATGGGTCCAGCATCGCTGTAGGTTCATCCAGGATGATGCATTTCGGACGCATGGCAAGGATGCCTGCGATGGCCACCCGCTGCTTCTGTCCGCCGGACAGGAGGTGAGGCTCATGTCTCCTGAACTCGTACATGTTGACTTCCTTCAGGGAATCGTCGACACGCTTCCTGATTTCCTTCGGGTCGACACCGAGGTTCTCCGGGCCGAAGGCCACATCCTCTTCCACGATGGTCGCGACCATCTGGTTGTCAGGGTTCTGGAACACCATGCCGGCACGCTTGCGCACTTCCCAGGTGTTCTCGATATCGGTGGCGTCGATGCCATCTATGTAGATCTTCCCGCCGGTCGGCAGGAGAAGGGCGTTCATATGCTTCGCAAGGGTGGATTTGCCTGACCCGTTGTGTCCGAGGACGACAACGAACTCCCCTTTCTTCACGGTAAGGTCCACACCGTTCAGGGAATAGGTCTTCACGCTATCCTCACGGTCATCATAATAGTGGGAGAGGTTGACTGCCTCCACCATGTAGTCTTCGGCGACCGTCCCGTCACCTATCTTTCCAGTCCTGACTTTTTCGTCCAAATTCTCCATCATAACCTCCATTTTGATAAACACTGAAATCCCGGAACCCTAAATCGGAGGATTTCACTATTTACCAAATTTTATAGAAAAAGGGATTAAGTAGCACTTAATCCCTTTAATAGCAACCAAAGGAACTTCATTCTCCCTTGATTTAATTCTTAAACGAGCTCTAGTATTGCTACTTCTGCGCCGTCTCCTCTTCTTGGTCCTACCTTGTAAATCCTTGTGTATCCACCGTTTCTCTCGGCATACTTAGGTCCGATGTTGTCGAACAGGTCCCTTACTACCGCTTCTTCAGTGATGAAGGCGAGTGCCTGTCTCCTTGCGTGAAGGTCTCCCCTCTTGGCAAGTGTGATCATCTTCTCAGCGATGTTCTTGGTTTCCTTTGCTCTGGTCACGGTTGTCTCT
>DATISI010000106.1:0-4638 GCA_035581745.1 Clostridiaceae bacterium | reverse complement strand
CCTGACGCCGCCTGATGCGATGACGGGATGGGTGGACCTTTTCGCAAGCTCCGCAGTGAGTTCGAAGTTCGGTCCGGACATCTGTCCGTCCTTGGAGATGTCAGTGAAGATCACCCCGCCAAGCTTCATGTCGTTGGTCTTCTCGATGACATCATAGATGGTCTGCCCCGTCTCCTCGGTCCAGCCATTCACGGAGACATTCTCCCCCTTGGCATCGAGTCCAAGATACAACTTCCCAGGATAGCGGTCCGCCATGGCGCGAAGCCACTCCGGGTCCTGCAGTCCCCTTGTCCCGATGATGAGGTAGCTCGCGCCGGCATCGAGGTACTGCCGGATGATCTCTTCGGAACGGATTCCTCCGCCGATCTCGATGGGCAGCTTCGATTCCTGGATCAGTTTACGGATATAGACGGATTCCTCGGGGCCTTTCCGGAGCGCCCCCATGAGGTCGACGATATGGATCCTTTTCACCTGGGGGAACTGCGCGTAGAACGCCACAGCCTCCTCCGGGGTCCGTTTCATCTCGATTTTCGTGTCATAGTCACCTTCTGTGAGCCTCACGCTCTTGCCATCGATAAGGTCGATGGCTGGCCATATCTCGATCATAGGAATCCTCCTTTCAAAGCCTGGTCAAGGATCGCAAGTCCCGCTTCTCCGCTTTTCTCCGGATGGAACTGGATTCCAATCAGGCTGTCCTTCTGCACGATGGCGACGATCTCCTGACCGTAGTCAGCCGTCGCTACCACGTTCTCCTCCGTCACGACCTTGTAGGAATGGATGAAGTAGACATCCTCCTTAAGGAGCGGATGGTCGGAGATGAGGGTGTTCCACCCCAGGTGCGGTACCGGAAGGTGGCTCCTGATCAGTTCCACGTTTCCAGGAAGGAAGGACAGCCCCTTGGCATCCCCTTCCTCGCTGTGCTCGAAGAGGAGCTGCATGCCCAGGCAGATGCCTACCATGGGATGCGTCTCCCGAAGCTCCTTCAGGATGGGAACAAGGCCCTGCCGTTCAATGGCCTCCATGGCATCCCGGAAGTGTCCAACACCAGGGAGGATGATGTGGCTGGCCGCCCTGAGTTTCTGTGTATCCTTCGTGACCTCCACCTCGTATCCAAGAAAATGGAGGGCGTTCATGACGTTTGCGATGTTTCCAAGTCCGTAATCGACGATGGCGATCATTCGATCACCCCTTTTGAAGAAGGGATTCTTTCGGACCCAGAAGCGCTCATGGCGATTCGGAGGCTCTGCGCGAAGGACTTGAAGATCGACTCGATCTCATGGTGGGCATTCCCGCCACGGATGAGGTCGACGTGCACGGTGTATCTGGCATTGATGACGAGCCCTCGGAAGAATTCCTCCACAAGCTCCGTATCGAATGTCCCGACCTTCTCCTTGGAGAAGCAGGCATTGAAGCTTAGGTAGGGCCTTCCGCTGATGTCGATGACCGTACGGGACAGCGTCTCATCCATGGGGACATAGGCATGTCCGTAACGGGTGATCCCCTTCTTGTCCTCGCAAAGCTGGGCCAGGAGCTGCCCGATGACGATTCCCACATCCTCTGTGGTGTGGTGGTCATCGACACGGGTATCTCCGGTCACCATGCAGTCCAATACCAGGTGGCCGTGGAAGGCGAATAGCTCCAGCATATGGTCGAGGAAGCCCACGCCCGTATCGATATGGGAAGGGTCGGAACCTCTGGATAGGGAAATCAGGATCTTGGTCTCTTTGGTCTCACGTTCCATTTTCACGATCATAGACTTTTCCTCCATTCTTTGACAACGTCTTCGAGCAGGTCCAGGTCCTCTTCCACCGCGATGGAGTAGCGGACCACATCATGAAGCATCGGGTCGGTATAGGTCCTCGGAAGGAATCCTTTCTCATGGATGTACGCCCCGAGCTTCGGGGCAAGTTCCCCATAGGTGAAGATGAAGTTCGTCTCACTTGGAAGCACCTTCATGACATCCGAGACGTTCTTCATGAAGATTTCCTTCAGCCTTGCGGACAGCCTGTGATGACGTTCGAAGAACGCCCTCAGGTCATCACCATGGTTCAGGAGATAGGTACCGATGTTCAGGCTCAGGGAATTCACCGGATAAGGGTGAGCAATGGTATTCAGCATGGCGAGGGTCTTCTCCGATGCGATGGCGACTCCGATCCTCAGTCCCGCGAGACCATAGATCTTCGACAGGGTCCGGATGACGATGACGTTGTCCCCTTTGGGCCTGACGTAGCTACCCTTCGCATACTCCATATAGGCCTCGTCTACGACGAGGTAGCCTCCCGTCTCCTCCACCGCTTCCGCGACCTTCGAGACGAATTCCTCGGAGTGCAGCGTTCCTGTAGGATTGTTGGGCTGGGAGAAGATGAAGAAGGAAGGTCTGTGCTCCCTGAGGGCCTGGACCACCTTGTCCGCATCGAAGACATAATCCTCATCGCACTGCACCTTCACCAAGGTCCGGCCAAGCTGCTTCGCATACCCTTCGTACATGGAGAAATCTGGGGCCAGGGTGAGGATGGGTCCGTCACCGAGGAGGATCATGAACTTCTGGATCCACTCGTCGGAGCCATTGGCAAGACCAAGGGTCTTCGGGTCGAGGCCATGGAAATCGGCATAAGCCTTCACGAAATCGTCGTGCTCCTGTGCAGGGTAACGGTGGAAATCCGTGGCGAGGACGATTTCCCTGAGGACATCCTCGCTGAGTGCGGATAAAGGGCTCTCATTCTTGTTGATCCGGATCATCGCTCCACCTCCGTCCTTATGGCCACCGAATCGTGGTGGGCCTGGAGGGATTCCTCTTTCGCGATGGCCAAAGCCGTCGGCGCGAGCCGCATGAAGGTCGCTTTGCTGATATGAAGGACCGAGTTGGTCCTCAGGAAGTCGTTGACGGAAAGGCCGCTCGCGAACCTTGCGTTCCCTCCTGTCGGAAGGACGTGGCTCGGACCCGCGGAGTAGTCCCCGATGGCTTCCGGCGTGTATTCCCCGATGAAGATTGCGCCTGCAGTGGTGACCGCATCGACGTAGTCCGCAGCATCCTTTGTCTGGATGGAGACGTGTTCTCCTGCGATGAGGTTCACGATTTCGATGTTCTCCGACTTTCCACTCGTCAGGATGGCGTAGTGGTTCTTCGCGAGGCTCTCCTCGATGACGGCCGTCCTGCTCTGGGTCCTGACTGCAATTTCGATTTCCTTTTCGACCGCCTGGAGGACGTCTTCGTTGTCACAGACGAGGAAGGTCCTTGCCATCTCGTCGTGCTCCGCCTGGGCCAGGATATCCAGGGCGACCCACTCCTTCTTCGAGGTCTCGTCGATGACGATGACGATCTCGGAAGGTCCTGCGATGGAGTCGATGCCCACATCCCCATAGACCAGTTTCTTGGCCAGGGCGACATACTGGTTTCCGGGTCCCACGATCTTGTCCACACGCCCTATGGTCTTTGTGCCATAGGCAAGGGCCGCAATCGCCTGGGCTCCACCCACCTGATAGACATGGTCCACACCGGTGAGGTGGCAGGCCGCAAGGGTCGCCTGGTTGATGCCGTCCTTCTGTGGCGGCGTCACCACGACGATCTCCTTCACCCCTGCGACATTCGCAAGGACCGCGGTCATGAGGACCGTCGAAGGATAGCTGGCTTTCCCACCGGGGACGTAGATGCCGATGCGGCTTAAGGGATGAACCTTCTGATAGAGCTCCCCTGCTGGCATCTGCGTCAGCATGATGCTCTTCTGGTAGGTCTCGATGTTCTTCTTCGCATCATGGAGCGCGTCCTTCAGGGATTCGTCCAGACCGTCATAGGCTTCCTTCAGGCTGTCTTCAAGAACCTCGAGCTTCGTGAGGCTCACGCCGTCGAAGGTTTCGGCATACTCAAAAAGGGCCTGGTCACCCTGTGCCCGGACCCTTCCGATGATTTCCAGGACATCCTTCGCTTTGGAGAAATCTGTTTCTGTCTCGTATCTGTATTTCGCTTTGAATTCTTTCGCTGTCACCATCTATTCCACCCTCAACTGATTCATGATATTCTGGATCTCGTCGTATTTCACGAAGTAGGCGTGCCTGTTCGAGATGAGCCTGGTATTGATGTTCGCGAGCGTCACCCGCTCCTCCAGCCCGTTCTTCCTCAGGGTCTCACCAGACTGCACGATATCGACGATGGCGTCCGCCATGCCGATGACCGCAGCAAGTTCCACGGACCCCTTGAGCTGGATGATCTTCACAGGCTGCATGATGGAGTCGAAATAACGCTTCGTGTAGTTCACGTACTTGGTCGCGATGGTGTCATACCGTTTCTTCTCTTCCCGGCTTGCGATGGTGAAATGGCAGTAGCCGAAAGGCAGGTCCATAAGGTTATTTACCTTGACGGGATTCTCCTCCAGGATGTCGCTGCCGGTGATGCCGAGTTCCGCGATGCCTTCCATGACATAGGTCGGCACGTCCTCCCCTTTGACCAGGAGGAACCTCGTATCCTTGGTCTCCACCACCAGTTCCCTGGTGACGCTTTTTAAGGCATCTGCCCATTCCGTGAGCCCTTTTTTCTCGATATATTTGATGAAGTCAGTGAACTGACGTCCTTTGGCCAGTGCGATTGTGATCATGATGCTCCCCCCTATCCATTGATCGCGATTCCGAAAGCTTTGGATGAAC
>DATISI010000105.1:0-2200 GCA_035581745.1 Clostridiaceae bacterium | reverse complement strand
TTCTACCGTTACTCTGTGTTCCAAGTCCTCAACTCCTTTCTTTCGAGACCTGTCCTTCTTCCATCTCCCGCATCAGCTTCTCATAGGCTTCGCAGGTCATCTCATCAAAGCAGACGATGGTGACCGCTTCTAGGGTGTCATTGTCCTCAAGAAATTCCATTATGGTCTCCAACGCGATTCTCGATGCCTTCCCGACAGGATACCCGTAGACTCCCGTGCTGATGGAAGGAAAGGCGATGGTACGCACCCCATTCTCTACCGCAAGCTTCAGCGAATTCACATAGCAGTTCCGAAGGTCCTCCCTATTACGTTCCGACCCTTCATGATAGATTGGACCTACGGTATGGATGACATGTTTCGCATGGAGCTTATGGCCTCCAGTGATTTTGGCCTCTCCCGTCCTGCATCCCCCTAGTCCACGGCATTCCTCCAGCAGTCCTGGTCCTGCAGCCCTATGGATCGCGCCGTCGACTCCACCTCCACCAAGAAGGGTGCTGTTCGCCGCATTGACAATGGCATCCACCTCGCATGTTGTGATGTCGCCTCTGATCAATCTGATCCTCCTGTCCATGATATGCCTCCTTCCCCTTTCGGTACAACTTCCTCATTCCCCCATATTATAACCCTCGACTACATGGATATAAAGTGCGCAGACGCTCTCTGTTTCCACTTTAACCCTTTGTTCATCGAATGGAGGGCTTTACGCGTCCAAACTGGTCAGCTTCAGCAGCTTCACTTCTCTGTCGGCCCAGTCTTTCTCTTGCCTCCGTCACCCTCTACCCTTTTCAGCCTTTCCCACTTCAGCCTGTTCCTCTACTTCTATGGACATTGTTCAAAATTGAAGAGGCAGCGTCAAGCCACCTCTTCATCATCTTCCATGCGTTTCCCAGACACTTTCTTTCTACACTGGTTCAGGATTCCTGGACACGGTTCATCACAGCGCTTCATGGGACAAATTCTCCATTCCAAAGCATATCTCGCGGCCAGGTCCGGGTTCGCCGCAATCAGGGGTTGTGACTTAATTGAGTTCAAGCTCAGTCCGCTGGAAATCTGGGGACGGCAATTCATTCAGATACAGCTCCACGTCTTCCAGAACCCTTGACCCAAGATCGAGGATGAGATACTCGGGGATTGTGTTCTTATCATAGCCGGGGACAGATTCGATCCGAATCTCATATACCCCCTGGTCTGTCATGTACATATTGAGGAAGTGGTACAACCGCTCCTCGTTCTTTAAAGCGAGATACGTTATCGCCTGCCCGTCTGTCTCGTCGATGATATGGATCTTGTCCGGTGCTGTGTCCACAATCGCCTCTATGCCAGACCTCGTCTCGGCGGTGATATGGCTCATGTCATCCAGGATGGACATGGTGGCGATCATCTCTTCCTGTTCAAATACTGGGGTGAAGCCTTCGCTATAACTGGTGGAATACATGAAACTCGCTGCGAAGATTCCACCGATAACGATGATGGGAACCAGCACTGCCGCGATGAGGATGAGCACTAGGGTGTTGTCGCTTTTCCTGCTGGATTGATAGGTTCCTTTACCCTCCATCGGGGTGAGTTCATGGGCACAGTTCGGGCAGATCTTATAATCCGGTTCGACCGGCCTGTTGCAGTTCGGACATCTTCCCTTCAGGTCGTTCCCACAATAGGGACATGCCAGGAAATCCGCACTGACCAGATTGTTGCATTTCGCGCATCGGAGATTCCCGAAGTCCTTCCTCATGATCAGGTAGATGATGAGTCCGATGAACCCCGGGATAAGGACGGCGACCAGCGCCCATACCATCGCATCCATCCCCCTGCTCCTGGCATCACGATAGACCAGGATGCCGACGAGAAGCGGGATGATGATGACGAAGATGATTCCCATTAAAGGGAAGAATAGAA
Source organism: Clostridiaceae bacterium (assembly GCA_035581745.1). Taxonomy (GTDB): domain Bacteria; phylum Bacillota; class Clostridia; order Clostridiales; family Clostridiaceae; genus Youngiibacter. The sequence goes on along the minus strand of DATISI010000105.1, from coordinate 307 downwards.
ACGCATCCATTAATATAATACCTCCTTGCTTTTCCTTCTTTTATCCAGCACCACGATCATGTAGAGCACGCTGAGCAGCATGCTGTAGACGACGGTGCTGAGCGCGAATGTCAACCATAAACTGACCTCAAATGTGATGGCGATCACGAATCCACCCAGGAACACCCAGCTTATCGACGCCATGAAGGCAAGGACCATGAGGAGCCTGTCTCCATCCCGCTTCTTCATGCGTTCCTGCAGCCCTCTTCCGGAGATACCCGGCGGTGCAGGCTGCCATGGCTTCCCTTCTTCCTCAATCCGCAGGAGA
>DATISI010000104.1:0-2799 GCA_035581745.1 Clostridiaceae bacterium | reverse complement strand
AGGTCCCTAAGGAGGCTTCAGTTCTTAAGCCCTCCGGAGGATGCTGTCTCCTTCCATTCTAACATGATGCCCCGGAACTTTCTATCACGGTCGGACCGATGAAAAGTGAAAGTATCAGCATGCGGGAAGCCTGTACAAGATGTCAGGAGAAGGGGAGTTAAAGGATGGGAAGGCGTTAAGCCTGCCTCAGGGTCAGGGGAGAAGTGAGGGGAAGGACAGCGAAGATTGAATCATTATTCACAATCTTCGCGATGCGTGAGTGGAATACGTGTGGAATAAATGTGGAATAATTAACGAACAGCGGTGGATGAGGATGGTCCGGGGGAAAAGAAGTGGACTGATTTCCCGGAAATCATGATCCTGACGGGCTGGAAAACCGGGAATCCTTGAACAGATAGGGGACCTGTGGGATGTCAGGGAACCGGAAAAGTGTTGGGACTGTAATGGTTTACAGATATACACCTGCAAAAATCGCGTACTTAACGTCTATAATGTCTGTACATTGAGAACACGGTTCACAATATTTTCATATAGCTTTGAAATGATGTTGACATTAATTATGCCAGTTGTATAATTATTAAAAATGGCGGACAGAAACGATAAATCGTCAAAGAAAAATCGCAAAGCTTGCCAATATCACAACCACAGCCATAAATACTTATCAATCAAGGAGGGAAAACATGAATAAGAAGAAACCAGCTCTTGTCCTTTCATTCGCCCTGGCGATGATGTTCACCATCAGCGCCTGCGCAACCCCACCGGCTGCGACACCTGGAACCACTCCGGGAACAACACCTCCGGCGACACCACCAGCAGCATCGGACAAAGTCCTGAAGGTGCAGTTCGACGTGGAAGTCGCTTCCATGGACGCTCAGATCGCGACGGATGGAACTTCCTTCGAAGTCATCGCCGCCATCACGGAAGGCCTCTACTCCATTGATGCCGCAGGTTCACCGATCGAGGCGATGGTGGAATCCGTGGAGAAGAGCACAGACGGAATGAAGTATTCCTTCACGCTCAAAGACGCGAAATGGTCCAACGGCACACCTGTCACCTCCAAGGACTTCGTGTTCGCATGGAAGAGACTGGTAGACCCAGCGGTCGCCAGCGAGTATGCCTTCATCATGGAGATCGCAGGCGTGAAGAACGCGGCAGCCATCTCCACGGGTGCCATGGCACTCGACCAGCTGGGCGTATCCGCACCTGACGACAAGACACTGGTCGTGGAACTCGACGTTCCGGTACCATACTTCGAATCCCTCATGGCTTTCCCTTCCTTCCTGCCGATGAATGAAGAATTCTTCACGGCAGCAGGGGATTCCTATGGAACGTCACCAGACAAGATCCTGGCGAACGGACCTTTCAAGATGAAGGCCTATGAGCCCGCAGCCACAACCATCACCCTGGAGAAGAACGCAGACTACTGGGATGCCGGTGCTGTAGCCTTAGACGGAATCGAGTACCAGGTCATCAAGGATTCCCAGCAGGCCATGCTCTCCTACCAGAATGGAGACCTTGACGTCGCGACATTGTCCGGCGAGCAGGTCGAGCAGTTCCAGGCGGACCCTGAGTTCACGAATGTCGTGGCAGGATACCTCTGGTACGTCTCCCCGAACCAGAAGATCAAGGGCCTTGAGAATGTCAATCTCCGTAAGGCGATCGCCCTTGCCTTCGACAAGAACGCCATCGTGAACAATATCCTGAAGGATGGCTCCATCGCAGCGGACTTCGCCGTACCGACGAAGCTTGCGACAGGACCGGACGATAAGGATTTCAGAGCCACTGCGGACACCTACCTGAAGACAGACAAGGTGAAAGCGGCTGAATACTGGAACACCGCGAAGACAGAACTCGGCGTGACCGAGCTGAAATACACCATGATCGTGGAAGACACGGAATCCGCCATCAACGTCGCACAGTTCATCCAGTCCGAAGTGCAGACGACGCTGCCAGGAATCACCATCGAGCTCCAGACCATGCCAAAGAAGAACCGTGTGGAAAGGATGCAAGCAGGGGACTTCGAGCTTGGACTGACCAGATGGGGTCCTGACTATGCTGACCCGATGACTTACCTTGACATGTGGACGACAGGAAGCCCGAACAACTATGGCTTCTGGTCGGATGCGAACTATGATGCGATCATCGAATCCGCGAAGAAGGGCGAACTCGCGACAGACCTTCCAGCAAGATGGGAAGCGCTCAAAGGCGCAGAGAAGATTGTCATGGACGCAGCGGTCATCCTTCCTGTATACCAGAAGGGTGATGCGGTCATGGTCGATGAGACCGTCAAGGGCATCGAGTTCCATTCCGTTGGAATCAACAGGGTCTACAAGAACGCAACCAAGAACTAAAGAAGAGATATGAAATAAAATGGGGATAGTGGCGCTGTTCGAGGCATACATCGTGACCAGCGTCATTATTCTCTTTTGTCTTGACACATTTTTATAGGCAAGGGAGTGGCACTATGAAGAAATACATCCTGAAAAGAATCGCGATTTCCGCACTCACCATGCTGGTGATCCTGTTCATCCTGTTCGTCATGCTGGAACTGATGCCGGGATCCCCATTCAACGATGAGAAGCTGACCGCGGTGCAGCGTGAGCTCATCAACATCAAGTACGGTCTGGACAAGCCGGTATACATCCGTTTCTTCAACTACCTGAGAGCGATGCTGACCGGGGATTTCGGGGTGTCCTACACGATCTCCAAGAATACCCCCATCGCTGACCTCCTGAAGACGAGGCTTCCCATCTCCGTCCGTATCGGAGGACAGGCGGTCTTCATCGGGACCATCATCGG
>DATISI010000103.1:0-12588 GCA_035581745.1 Clostridiaceae bacterium | reverse complement strand
TGAGACACCCGTCCTCTCTTCCATCCATCTCCTTTCGGAGGATATGGAGAACATGGACCGGGGACTCTCCTCCGTCGGGGGAGAAGTGGTGAGGATCAGGGAAATCCTTCTCCGCCTCGGCAGTTCGCCTTCGCTCGTCGTCCTTGACGAGCCCGCGAAGGGAACCAGCCCCGTAGAGGGGACTGCGATCGTCAGCGGACTCCTGAACCATTTCAGGAAGGGGAGACACTTCCTCCTGGCTTCCACCCATTATGACCTCATGCCTGAGGCTGGAGTCACCCGCTATCAGGTGAAAGGGCTGAAAGGCATCGACATCGATACCTTCCTGAAGCAAGGGGAAGACGAGAAGATGAGGATCAGAAGACTGTCAGACACCATGGACTATTCCCTCGAGGAATGGGACGGAAAACCCGCATCGGGGGATGCGATACGGATCAGCGAGCTCCTTGGGCTTCCCAGGGAACTCAGCGCAGAAATCAGGAAACAACTGGTAAGGGGAAAGAGAAATGAGTAAAATCGGACTGGATATGGAAAAGGTCAATGCAGCGAGGGCGAGTGCCCTCGCCATTGCCCGGGACACACAGGAATTCGTGGAAAAACATACCACCGTCTCCGTCGAGCGCACCATCCTGAGACTTCTCGGCATCGACGGCATCGACGGGAATGGCATCCCGCTTCCCAATCTCATTGTCGACCATCTGAAGGAAAGGGGTGCTTTAGGAAATGGTGCAGCCTTCTACCTCTCGAACGCGATGCTGGAGACGGGAAAGTCTCCCCAGGAAATCGCGGAGGAAGTCTCTTCCGGAAGACTCGACCTCACAAGGCTCCCGGTACGGGACAGGTTCGAGATCGGACTGAACCTCGAGGAGATGGCAAAAGAGACGACAAGAAGGATCCGGGACAACCGAAAGGTGAGGGAAACGTATCTCGGACGGTTCGGAGACAAGGAAGGACCGTACCTCTATGTCATCGTGGCGACGGGGAATATCTATGAGGACATCGTCCAGGCCAGGGCGGCAGCGAGGCAGGGTGCCGACATCATCGCGGTCATCCGGTCGACAGGACAGTCCCTCCTGGACTACGTGCCCTATGGTGCGACCACGGAAGGCTTCGGTGGGACCATGGCGACACAGGAGAATTTCAGGCTGATGCGGCAGGCCCTCGATGCGGTCGGGGAAGAGCTCGGACGATACATCCGGCTCTGCAACTACTGCTCCGGGCTCTGCATGCCGGAAATCGCGGCTATGGGCGCCATGGAGCGGCTGGACGTCATGCTCAACGATGCCCTGTACGGCATCCTGTTCCGGGACATCAACATGAAACGTACGATGATCGACCAGTATTTTTCGAGAGCGATCAACGGGTATGCCGGCATCATCATCAACACCGGCGAGGACAACTACCTCACGACGGCGGACGCCTTCGAGGAGGCCCACACGGTCCTCGCGTCCCAGTTCATCAATGAGCAGTTCGCCCTTCTCGCAGGAATCCCGGAAGAGCAGATGGGCCTCGGGCACGCCTTCGAGATGGACCCGGCAATGAAGAATGGATTCCTGTATGAACTCTCCCAGGCGCAGATGGCAAGGGAGATCTTCCCGAAGGCTCCCCTGAAATACATGCCGCCGACCAAGTTCCTTACGGGAGACATCTTCAAGGGGCAGGTCCAGAACACGCTGTTCAACATGGTCACGATCATGACAGGACAGAAGCTCCACCTCCTGGGGATGATGACGGAAGCCATCCATACCCCGTTCATGGCAGACCGTGCCGCGGCGATAGACAACGCCCGTTACGTCTTCAGCACCATGGAGGATTTTGGGGAGGAGATCGAATTCAAGAAAGATGGGATCATCCAGAGACGGGCGGCAGATGTCCTGGAAGAGACTGTTGACCTGCTGAAGACCATCGAGAAGGATGGTCTGTTCCGGACGCTCGAGGCGGGCAGGTTCGCGAATATCAGGAGGCCTCAGGACGGCGGCAAAGGACTTGACGGTGTGGCACAGAAGAGCAGGGACTACCTGAATCCATTCTTCAGCCTGCTGCTTGAAGGGAGGGAAAGAAGATGAGTGGAGGATCGTATTCGACTGCAAACCGGGATTTTGACAAGAACCTCGACCTCAGGAAGCTGAGGCCTTATGGAGACACCATGAATGATGGGAAAGTCCAGCTTTCCTTCACCCTGCCCGTTCCGGATGATGACCGGGGTGTAGAGGCGGCAAAGAGCCTGGCGAGGAAAATGGGCTTCATCGAACCGCTGGTCGCACACCACAAGGCTCTGGACAGGGAGTTCACCTTCTTCGTCGTGTACGGCAGCACCAGCCACAGCGTCAACTATGAAGAGATCCATGTGGAGACGGTGAAGGAAGCGACGATGGACATGGCGGGGGTCAACGACTTCATCCGGGAGAACATCGGTCGGAAGGTCGTCGTCATCGGCGCTTCCACGGGTACGGATGCCCACACGGTAGGCATCGACGCCATCATGAACATGAAGGGCTTCGCCGGCCATTACGGCCTGGAGCGGTATGAGATGCTGGAGGCGCACAACCTGGGAAGCCAGGTCGCCAATGAGGATTTCGTGCGGAAGGCCGTGGAGCTCGATGCGGATGTCCTCCTCGTCTCCCAGACCGTCACCCAGCGTGATGTCCATATCGACAACCTCGTCCATCTGGTGGAACTTCTGGAGGCGGAAGGCCTTCGGGACCGTGTGGTCCTCATCTGCGGCGGTCCAAGGATCGGCTATGAGCTGGCGAAGGAGCTGGGTTATGATGCCGGGTTCGGGCCAGGAAAATATGCGGATGATGTCGCCACCTTCGCGGTGAACGAGATGGTGAGACGCGGGCTTGTCCATGAAAGGAAAAGGGCCTGAGGCGGTTCTGGTCCCTGATTTCAAACAGCTTTGAAGCAGGATCTGCCATCTGGGGCTATGGAAAACAGCCATCGATATCAAATGGACCCTGGACGAAAGTCCGGGGTTTTTCCTATGGTGAATTGCAGTATAATGAAGGTGAAAAGACCTTGCTGGAATCCCTGGATGGCCTGGCCGAAATAGAGGAGCCAGCAGTGCCTATGACGGGAAAAGGAATAAGGACAAAGCGTTTGAAGGGAAGACGAGAATATAGAATCAAAGACCAATAGAGGAGGGGTACGAATGAAAGTGCTGATCGCAATGGATTCCTTCAAGGAGAGCATGACGGCCGAAGAAGCCTGCATGGCGGTTGAGGAAGGTATCCGGAAGGTGTACGGCGACGCGGAATGTCTCCATTTTCCCATGGCCGACGGTGGGGAGGGAACAGCCAGGATCCTGTCGAAACGAGTGCCTTCCGAGGAAGTGAGGGTCATGGTCCATGGTCCGCTTGATGAGGAGCGGGAAGCGGTATACTATGTCACGGACGACGGAGAGACGGCCTTCATGGAGATGGCGGCAAGTTCCGGACTGGAGCTGGTGCAGAGGGAGAAGCGCAATCCCCTGGTCACCACGACCTATGGCGTGGGAGAGATGATGAGGAGCGCCCTGGACAGGAATGTGAAGAACATCGTCCTCGGAATCGGAGGAAGCGCGACGAATGACGCAGGCGCAGGCATGCTCATGGCCCTCGGAGTGAGGCTTCTGGACCAGGAGGGGAATAGCATCGGCAACGGAGGCGGAGCGCTTGAGCGCCTTGCGAGGCTCGATATGGAGGGTGTGGACAGCAGGCTTCAGGGTGTGAACCTGGAGGTCGCCTGTGACGTCCGGAATACCCTGACGGGAAAGAATGGGGCATCCCATGTCTTCGGACCTCAGAAAGGAGCGGATCCCGGCATGGTCCTCTACCTCGATGAGAACCTCAGGCATTTCGCACATGTCGTGAAGAAGGACCTCGGAATCGAACTCCTCCATCTGGAAGGCGGCGGTGCTGCAGGTGGCCTTGGGGCTGCGCTCATCGGGATCCTTGGGGCTGCGAAGCGGGAAGGGATCGAGCTGGTCATGACGTATTCGAAGTTCTGTGAATCCCTCGTGGATGCGGACCTGGTCTTCACCGGAGAGGGGTCCATCGACGCACAGAGCTTCGAGGGGAAGGTCCCGATTGGAATCGGAAAAGCCTCCAAGGAAGCAGGCGTTCCGGTCATCGCCCTGGCGGGCAGGGTCCCTACCGACCTCGACAGGATCTATGACTATGTCGATGCGGTGTTCTCCATCGTCCCGGGTGTCTACACGCTGGAAGATGCCCTCAGGGATGGGAAGAAGAACCTTGTCGCGACCGTGCAGAACATCATGAAACTTGTCAGGCTATAGCACAGCACACCAGGACATGATGTGGGCAAAGGCATGAGACAGGTAAGACATAAGCAGAAATTTCAGTTTTTCCGGCCATTTCACAGGGGCTTCGGCGTGGAAATAAATAAAATGGAATTCAGGAATTAACCATTGACAGTTTGACATGAAGCCCCTATAATAAGATTTGTTCTGAAAAATTATTAATATTGATAGTTTGATGAAAACAACACGTAGAAGCAGACTTCTTTGCATTATACGTTTTGCTTATAGTAAATTTGCGGTAGGCGATTGTTTACTCGTAAATCTACATTATCTGGTGTCTATGACTTTAAGGGCTACACCCGTTCCCATTCCGAACACGACGGTTAAGCCTTAAAGTGCCAATGATACTGCAGGGGCAGCCCTGTGGGAAAGTAGGTCGTCGCCAGGTCATTGGATCTTTAGCTCAGTTGGTTAGAGCAACCGGCTCATAACCGGTCGGCCCGGGGTTCGAGTCCCTGAAGGTCCACCATGGGGGTATAGCTCAGATGGGAGAGCACCTGTTTTGCACGCAGGGGGTCAAGAGTTCGAGTCTCTTTATCTCCACCATACATGGAACCGCGTACCGGTTGTGCGCGGTTTTTTTGCGCAGTTTTTTATATGGAAAGATGCCTGAATTTTCCTCCTCACCGTTTGACATCGTCGTCAAAAAATGGTATATTTTTAACAATTCAATAGGTCTTCAGGGCAGGGTGTGATTCCCTACCGGTGGTATAGTCCACGAACCGCATAGGCGGCCGATCTGGTGAGATTCCAGAACCGACAGTAAAGTCTGGATGGGAGAAGGAGAAGTGGATGCGACAGCTGTCGTGGTCTGAGCTTTATGCAGGTTCTGAAGATTATTTTTTCAGGGCTTTTTTTGTTCTGAAAAACCAGGGCAAGGGAAACCTTGCGAGGAAAGGCAGCTTCACAGAAGCGGTTTTTAGGAAGTCGTTTCCTGGAGGATATTGAAGGGCGTGCACGGGCAGGCAAAATGGACCTGCGGGACTGAAAAGGCAAGACAACAGAATAGATCTTCAGGGCAGGGTGAGATTCCCTACCGGTGGTAAAGTCCACGAGCCTTAACCGGCTGACCTGGTGTGATTCCAGGACCGACAGTCATAGTCTGGATGGAAGAAGATGAAGTATGGGAATTTTTTGGTTTCCTGTATTTTTGACCACGGTCCTGAAGGGTTTCTCTTTCAGGATTTTTTGTATTGGAGGCGATTCAAACGGAAAACTGGTATATGGAACGTGCCCTTGAGCTCGCGAAGAAGGGTGCAGGAACGACAAGCCCAAATCCCCTGGTGGGGGCTGTCATCGTGAAGGATGGAAGGATCATCGGGGAAGGCTACCATGAGGTTTATGGCGGACCCCATGCGGAGGTCAACGCCGTGGCCAGCGCCACGGAGGATGTGGAAGGCTCGACAATCTACGTCACCCTTGAGCCCTGCTCCCATTACGGGAAGACGCCGCCCTGCGCGGAGCTTCTCGTCAGGAAGAAGTTCAGGAAAGTGGTCATCGCCATGACGGACCCAAACCCCCTGGTCTCCGGAAGGGGCATCTCGATGCTCCGGGATGCGGGTATCGAGGTTGTGACCGGAATCCTCGAAGAGGAAGCAAGGCGGCAGAATGAGATCTTCCTGAAGTATATCCAGACAAGACGGCCCTTCGTCATCATGAAGACCGCCATGACCCTGGATGGAAAGATCGCGACATCGACCGGTGCGTCGAAGTGGGTCACGGGAGAAGCCGCAAGGGAAGAGGTCCACAGGCTGAGGAACAGGGTAGCCGCCATCATGGTAGGGGTGAACACCGTACTGAGGGATGACCCTTCGCTGACGACAAGGCTTCCGGATGGCGGGGCAGATCCCGTCAGGGTCATCGTGGATTCGACGCTCAGGATTCCCCTGGATGCGAAGGTCCTCACGCTTGACTCCCCGAAGAAGACCGTGGTCGCCACGACGGAGCGGGCGGACAGGGAGAAGCTGTCAGCACTCTCATCCATGCCCAATGTGGAGGTCATCATCGTGCCAGGGAAAGCGTCCCGGGTGGACCTCGGCTGGCTTTTGGGATGGCTCGGGGAGTGTAGGATCGACAGCATCCTCGTCGAGGGCGGTTCGGAGCTCAACTTCTCCATGCTGGAGGAAGGGCTGGTGGACAAGGTGGTCACCTTCATCGCTCCAAAGCTCTTCGGAGGACGGGAAGCGAAGACCCCTGTCGGCGGAGACGGGTTCGGGAAGGTTGAGGATGCCGTACAGCTTCAGGACATCAGGATGGAGACCTTCGGGGACGACATCATGGTCGAAGGTTATGTAAGGAGGGAAGAATAGCGTGTTTACTGGAATCATCGAGGAGATTGGAAAAATTGAGGATATCGCCTATGGCGCGAAATCCATGAAGGTGACGGTGAAGGCGAAGAAAGTCCTTGAAGGCGTGAAGCAAGGGGACAGCATCAACACCAACGGCGTATGTCTGACCGTCGTGACCTTCGACAAGTCGGGCTTCACTGCGGATGTCATGCCGGAGACCATGAGGCTCACGAACCTCGGGAAGCTTGCGAAAGGAAGTCCTGTCAACCTGGAAAGGGCGCTGCTTCCGACGAGTCGTATGGGCGGTCATATCGTTTCCGGGCATATCGATGGGATGGGAACCATCTCAGGATTCAGGGAAGAGGATAACGCGACCTGGGTTACGGTGGAGACGCCGCAGGACATCCTGAAATACATCATCGGCAAGGGGTCGATCGCACTCGACGGCACCAGCCTCACCGTGGTGGACACGGATGACAAGGGCTTCCGGGTGTCCATCATCCCCACGACAAAAGAAGACACAACGCTCTTGAAAAAGTCTCCAGGAGACAGGGTGAACCTGGAGTGTGACGTGGTCGGCAAATACATCGAGCGGTTCCTGACCTTCAAGGAAGTCAGGAAGGCCGCGATAGACATGGACTTTCTGAAGGAAAATGGATTCATATAGGAGGAAAAATGATGTTCAGTTCAATAGAAGAGGCATTAGCCGAAATCAAGAAAGGGAAGATGGTGATCGTCGTCGATGACGAGGACAGGGAGAATGAGGGAGACCTCCTGATGCCTGCCGAGACCGCGACGCCTGCCGCCGTGAATTTCATGGCCACCCACGGACGCGGACTGATCTGCGTGCCGATCACGAAGAATCGGGCAGACAAGCTCGGGTTCGGAGAGATGGTCGTCAACAGCACAGACCCCAAGAAGACAGCCTTCACCGTCTCGGTGGATTCTGTACGATCGACCACAGGAATCTCCGCATACGAAAGAGCGGAAACCATCAAGCACATGCTGGAGAAGGATGCCGCCGCAGGGGATTTCCAGCGTCCCGGACATATCTTCCCCCTCATCGCAAGAGAGGGTGGGGTCCTCGTGAGGGCTGGACATACGGAAGCGGCCATCGACCTTGCGCGGCTTGCCGGATTCGCCCCTGCGGGTGTCATCTGCGAAATCATGAACGATGACGGACAGATGGCGAGGGTTCCCGAACTGATCGGGTATGCCGAGCGTCATGACCTGAAGATGATCACGATCAAGGACCTCATCGCCTACAGGCGGAAGAACGAGGTCTGTGTGGAGCGCGTGACGGAGACCGTCATGCCGACGAAGTATGGCAGTTTCAGGATGGTGGGCTATGTCAACAAGATCAACGGAGAGCACCATGTGGCGCTGGTCAAGGGAGATGTCACCACCGAAGACCCTGTGCTCTGCAGGGTGCACTCGGAATGCCTGACGGGGGACGCCTTCGGTTCGCTGAGGTGTGACTGCGGTGAACAGCTCGCTGAGGCCATGAAGCGGATCGAGATGGAAGGCCGTGGCGTGCTGCTTTACATGAGGCAGGAGGGACGTGGGATCGGCCTCATCAACAAGATCAAGGCCTACGCCCTGCAGGACCAGGGGATGGATACGGTGGAAGCGAACCTTGCCCTGGGTTTCGACGGCGACCTCAGGGACTATGGCATCGGTGCACAGATCCTCTACAACCTGGGGGTCAGGAAGCTGAGGCTCATGACCAACAACCCGCAGAAGATCATCGGACTTTCCGGATACGGCATCGAGATTGTCGACCGTGAACCGATCCAGCTGAACCACAACGAGATCAATGAATTCTACATGAGGACAAAGAAAGAGAAGATGGGACACGAACTAAAATTCAAGGAGGACAAATAATCATGAGAGTATATGAAGGAAAACTGATATCACAGGACAAGAAATACGGGATCGTCGTCGGAAGGTTCAACGAGTTCATCGGAGGGAAGCTCCTCGCAGGCGCACTGGACGCCCTGAAGCGCCATGGTGTGACGGAGGACGAGATTGAAATCTCCTGGGTGCCTGGTGCATTCGAGATTCCGCTCATCGCGAAGAAGATGGCGGAGAATGGGAAGTACAGCGCGGTCATCTGCCTTGGGGCGGTCATCAAGGGCTCCACACCGCATTTCGACTATGTCTCGAGTGAAGTGACCAAGGGTGTGGCCCATGTCTCCCTAGAGACAGGGATTCCCGTCATCTTTGGCGTGCTGACCACAGACACCATCGAGCAGGCTATTGAGCGTGCGGGCACCAAGGCTGGAAACAAGGGCTTTGACGCCGCGGTCACAGCGATAGAAATGGTTAACCTGATTGGAGAGATCAGTGGATAGCAGGTCCCTCCGCGGGATCCGGACCGTCTATTTCGATTTCGATGGAACCCTCCATGACACCATCCGCGTCTATGCCCCGGCATTCCGGAAGGCTTATGCCTTCCTGGTGGAGAGAGGCAAGGCGGAGGAGAGGGAATGGGAGGAGGAGGAGGTTGGGAGATGGCTGGGCTATACCAGCATAGAGATGTGGAAGAACTTCATGGGCGACCTCGATGAGGAGACAAGGAACGATGCCAGCAGGATTATCGGCAGGGAGATGAGGAGACAGGTCCTTGATGGGAATGGAAGGCTCTATGACCATACGCTGCAAGTCCTCGATACCTTGCACAAAAGGGGATATGTCCTCGTGTACCTCAGCAACGCCGGCACCGCCTATCGGGATGTCGCAAGGGAGCAGTACGGCCTGGACCGGTACTTCCAGGACATGGTCTGCGCAGGAGACCATGGCTTCCTCCCCAAAGAGGAGATTCTCGCGAAAATCATGAAGGACTATCCGATGGACCAGGTGATTGTCGGAGACCGGCATCATGACATCGTCTCCGGACAGGTAAACGGGATCCCCTCGATTTTCTGCCGGTATGGCTATGGAAAGGAAGAGGAGGGCGCAGGCGCGACATTCGAAATCGACAGCATCGAGGAACTCCTGGACATCCTGAAATAGGTGTGCGGATAAGAAACGAAAAACGGTCCGAAGCCCGAAGGGCATTTTCCGGACACCCGAAGTGAAACAAGGGTTTCCCTTGGAAATCAAAGAGCATAAAAGATTCAGGCGGCACTTGTCACAAGGTGCCGCCTGTGTTAAAATGGCAAAGGAATTGAATAAGACAGTTCGTAACCATCCTGTCTCTAAACAAAACTAGGATAAGCTGATTTTTGGCGTTCTTAGGGTACTCATGTGCCTTTTTTTCATGCCCGGAATTTCTTTCCTTTTTTGTGCAGGGCGATAGCCCTATTATTTTTACGAAAAAAGGAGAAAAACATGCAAAGAACAAATGAGATAAGTGTACTTTCAGGAGAAGGAAGAGGGGTAAAGCGGCTCGCCCTTTCAGGCATCGTCATCGCCATCTATGTGGTCGTGATGTTCCTCACCCAGACCTTCTCCTTCGGACAATATCAGGTCAGGATCGCGACCAGCATCTATGCCCTTGCGGCCATCCATCCCTTCCTCATCCTCCCCCTCGGGATCGCGAACCTGCTCTCCAACACCCTGATGGGCGGACTCGGGATCCTCGACATGGCAGGAGGCTTCCTTGTGGGCATCCTCACATCTACCCTATGCTACCAGCTGAGGAAGGTCCATGTGAGCCTCGTCGCGCTCCCCATCATCCTCATCCCCACGCTCCTCGTTCCAATCTGGCTGTCGTACCTGCTGAACGTGCCTTATGCCGTCCTTGCCATCAGTCTTCTAGTCGGGCAGATCGTCCCCGGAATCGTGGGCGTCATCCTGGTGAAGCATCTTGAAAAACCACTCATGAGATTTTAGGAGGAAACCATGTCAGAAAGAGGAAACGAGATCGAAGGGATCACCCTTCTTGGAAACCAGAAAGTGAGATACGAGTTCAACTACACGCCGGAGGTGCTCGAGACCTTCGAGAACAAGCACCAGGACAACGACTACTTCGTGAAGTTCAATTTCCCTGAATTCACCAGCCTCTGCCCGATCACCGGGCAGCCGGACTTCGCGACCATCTATATCTCCTACGTCCCGAATGTGCGGATGGTGGAGAGCAAGTCGCTGAAGCTCTACCTGTTCAGTTTCAGGAACCACGGAGACTTCCATGAGGACTGCATGAACATCATCATGAAGGACCTCATAAGGCTCATGGACCCGAAATACATCGAGGTATGGGGAAAGTTCACCCCGAGAGGCGGCATCTCCATCGACCCTTACTGCAACTATGGGAAGAAGGGAACGATGTGGGAGGATGTCGCAAGGACAAGACTCGTGAACCACGACATGTATCCCGAGAAGATCGACAACCGTTAGCCTGAAGCGCCAGGAAGCAGTCGGGACACTAGCCCTTCTCCAGATAAGGATGAGAATCCTGTCGGAAGAGACAAGTCATAACCTTCAGAAGGCTGACCGGATGATGAACCGGACTAAAACATAAATAATATCAGGTTAATATTTTTTTAAATGTTTATGTAAGACAAGCAGGTGCCAGGTGGACTGATTTCCCACATAGCACCTGCTTGTTTCATCATTACTTTTCGATGTATATACATTCTACGCAATTCCTTTTGAAGGTTTCCCTGGTACTTCCTATTTTTATTTATTGAACTGTTTTAGGTTAGTGACATCAATTCCATTAGCGCTATATTCGTTCAGCATTTTTTCGATGATTTCATCACTTAATGAAATAATCGAATCCTCAACAACTAAAACTTTGTAATTCCTGTTTATTCCACCTAAAGCGGTTTTGTACACACAAGCTGATGCATCAGCCCCGACAATATAGATGGTATCAATTTGTTTCGATATCAGGTAATTTTCAAGATCTGCTGAAGAAAAAGCGTCAGATTTAACTTTTGTAAAAATGTTTTTATTGACAACCTGTAACCGGCTATCTAATTGGACGCCTTCAGTTCCTGCCTTATATTTGCCGGTTGAAATCAACAAATCAAGGGGATTGTTTTTATATTCTTGCTTAATATAGATAATTTCCATAGATTTTTTCTTTGCAATATCAACGGACTGATTAACTTTATCAATAAATTCAGTTGTATCCCCATAAAAGGTATTTTCCCCCGTTGTATCATTCTGCATATCAATTACCAATAGCGCAGATTTTGAGTCATTATATTTTATGATAGCGTCTCCACTCGTTGGCGTTGTAAGCGACAAGATTCTTATGAGAAATATTGCAGCTACAATTAGGATGACTCCTAAAAATGAAAGGAATATTTTCAAGGCTTTTTTATTTTTGATTTTCATGTTAATTTACCTCCAATTTCTTTTTTAAATCTTCAACAATGCTTTTAAACTGAGAAAGGTCAGACAAAATTGTATAAGCCGGATTATTTTTAATTTCTTGTACCATACTTTCTTTAATATATTTTTCATCACGAGGCGCAGTCGTATCTAAATCCTGATCGTTAAACCATTCATCGACTGAATCAAAGAACTTATCTCCATGCCATTTAAAGGGGAAGAAACTTCTTGTACATACATCTGAGTATTTACTAAGCATTTCTAATGCTCGCTCAGCATTGCCATTCATGCAGTGTACTTGAGCTGCCGCTAGATAAAGCTGTATCAGCACATTGGGATTCAATACTTCCATATTGTAGATATCTGATAGTAATAGAGCTCGGCGTAATATTTCTTCCGCTTTCAATATGTCATCCGCGTTTAGCAACAGGTAACATGGCATGGCACTAAAAGATGACATCAAATGTTTATACATACTAATTTGTGTTACTTCCTTTGCCTTTGCTATGTTGCCTTGTAATTGATAGGCTTGAGAAATCAATTCTTCCGATGTTGAACAATTCATTTTTACCGTCTCACCCAGCAAATCCAGAATTGTTTGCGGTTCTTGCAGCAGATAACAGCAAGTTGCTTCTAATAGAACGGCTTCACTAGCGAGAAATGCATCATTGCCTTCGGTTTTAACCCTGACACATAGATCAGCGGCCTCACGCA